>CAYFQZ010000249.1:0-11892 GCA_964345305.1 uncultured Ignavibacteria bacterium
TTCCTGCGCCGGGTCTTCACCAAGGGGGAGCAGGATTACTGCAAAAGGAAAGCCCATCCGGAGCAATCCCTGGCGGCTCGATTTGCCGCCAAAGAGGCCGTCCTGAAGGCCTTGGGCACCGGCCTCTCCCTGGGCACAAGATGGACCGATGTGGAGGTGGTGAATACCGCAAGCGGCAAGCCGGAGGTGAGGCTGGGAGAGAGAATCATCCGCCGGGTCGGAAACAAGAAGGTTCTTCTCACCATCTCCCACACGAGGGAATTGGCCATCGCCCAGGCGGCTCTGGTGGAAGGTGGCCAGGGGACTCAGAAAGACCAGAGCCCAGCTTAGGTCGGACTCTTTCTCCAATTACGCCATACCAGTTGTACACCCTGCAGACCGTATACAGCGACGTGAGGCAGGCAGTAGCCGCTGCTGTGCTCTTGCCGAGTTGGGACTTCGGGTAGGCTCACTTTCTCGCATGCTCGTCCAGTCGCTGCAATATCCCTTTACCG
Source organism: uncultured Ignavibacteria bacterium (assembly GCA_964345305.1). Lineage (GTDB taxonomy): Bacteria > Zixibacteria > MSB-5A5 > MSB-5A5 > SM1-73 > SM23-73-3. The sequence continues at coordinate 495 of CAYFQZ010000249.1, forward strand.
AAGTAAAGACTTGCGCCGGGCCTGAGAATTCGTTATTTGTTTCGACGGCGGAGGTTCATTTCGCCTGCCGTGAGAATGTCTGAGAAAATCAAAAAGATCCAATGCCAAAGGAGTGATCATGCCAGATTCAGTCGACGCTGTTGACCAGCAGGAAATTTTCAAGATCTTCAAAAAGGCAGGTGCGCTTCTGAAGGGTCATTTTCTCTTGAGTTCAGGGTTTCATTCGGACCTCTATTTCGAGAAGTTTCAGGTTCTGCAATATCCTCCGTACGTGGAGATTTTGTGTCGCAAACTGGCCGGCCTTTTCAAGGATAACAGCATCCAGGTCGTGGTCGGCCCCACCACCGGCGGGGTTATCATCGGTTATGAGGTGGCCAAAAATCTGGGCACCAGGTCCATCATTGCCGAGCCGGGCGAGACCGGCCGCACATTCAAAAGGGGATTCAAAGTCGACCAGGGCGAGAGGGTCTTGATAGTGGACGACATTCTCACCACTGGAGGGTCAATAAGAGAAGTCATCAAATTGGTGCAAAATCATAAAGGCGACATCCAGGGCATAGGGGTCTTGCTCGATCGGAGCGGAGGCGAGGTAAAGTTCGATTATCCCCTAAGGCCTCTGGCCGTCACCAGGGCCACCAAGTACAGCCCCGAGCAGTGTCCCTTGTGTCAGGCGGGAGAGCCCCTGGTGAAGCCGGGGAGCAGGAAGCCTGCTTAAAAACGCCTCGCTGGTTCTTCGTAAAGAGGCGTTGACAGAAGAGAGCGTCCGCCGGGAATACAAATGCTCAAGAAGCTGCACATTCTGGTCTTGACGTCCCTCCTTGTTGCACTGACCTGTCAGCCACAGACCGAGATGCGTGAGATGACCGTGCTCATCCGCATGATGGACATTCAGGACCTATGGTTCAGGGAAAAGATAAAAGAGTTCGGGAAGGAAAACGGGGTCAAGATAAACGTGGTCACCTTTGACCAGGTCGAGGACTTAAAGCAGATGATCGGCCTTGAAGTCAAAAGCGGGAGAAAGAACGTCGGACTGGTTAAAACCCCTCTGGAGATGATCTATCCTCTGGTCAAGGAAAAGTACATGATCCCCCTGCAGGAGATCGTGCCGGCCTCGGAGCTTGGAGAGGACCTGGGACAATACCTCCCGCGCGCAATAGAGGTTGCAACCGTGGATGGCAAGGTCTACTACCTGCCCCGGAAGCTGGAAACCCACCTGCTCTTTTACCTGAAGTCCAAGGTCGACGATGCTCTTCACGGCTGGGAGGAATGCAGGTCGGAAATAGACTCTCTGCTGCGGGAGGTGAACCGTTACGGGCTGCCGGCAGGTTACGGGCTGGAGCAGGACCCCCGGGAATGGGACTTCTACGACATTGCGGCTCTGTCTTACTTCTGGGCCCATCGCCCCTATCAGGGTCTGACCATGCCTCGAGTGGCGCACCGGGGCAAGAGATATCACGGGACCGTGAACGAACTGGTGACCCGCGTCTTTCAACTGGGAGGAGACCAGAAAGACGTTGTGTCCATGAACTCCGATCCGATCAAAGATTTTTTCCAGTGGGAGTCCTTCTTCGTCAAGAACCGGCTGTATCATTCCGGCATGTGGGAACAGGCCTGGTCAGGCGGAGACATCTGGGGGGCCATCTCATCCGGCGAGATCTTCATGTGCTTTTTTCACCAGATCGACTTCTTCTTCGTGCACGGCGGCTCCGATCCAACCATGACCGGCTATCTATCCGACCCTTCAGACATGGGCGTGGCCATCATGCCCAGGGGGGTATCTCTGGAGCTGACCAGCCAGGGCGGGCCTTTAAGAGAGGGAGGTCACATATCCAATCTCTCGGGCTGGTGGTGGGGAATACCAGTCACCTCGCCCGATCCGGAGTTCTCCTATAAGCTGGCCAGATTCATCACCTCCAGGGAGAACCAGATGGAGGAGTGCTCCCGGTTCGGCATGTTCCCGATTCGACAGGACCTGCTGGAAAATCTGGCTCAGGCGTTCGACGAAGAGTGGAAACGAGTGGTTTTCCGGAACACCCGGCTGCAGTTTCAGATGGGCACACAAGAGCTTCCTCGAGTCGAAGAGTGGCCCCGGATGGGCAAGAACTATTTGGACGCCTGGTACGACATATCGGTAAAAGCTAAAACCGTGGAAAGAGAAGAAATCTGCCGCAGATTGGAACATTATGCCAAGATCAATCAAGCCATCCTCTCTTCTTCCCGGACTGAAGAGTAACCTGTTTGCCATCGGCTTTTTCGCACCCGCTTTTCTCTACCTGGTCAGCTTCTTTGCCATAATTGCTGCCTACCTGTTGCGGTTTTCGCTGTCGGAAGGCCTGCCTATGCTCCAGCTTCTTTCATTCGACGAATTCAAAGCTGCCCTATGGAGGACCTTCTGGTTCATGGGAATTGGCACTCCGCTCCAGCTGGCGGCGGGCTTGATGCTGGCTCTGTTGATTCAGCGAAGCTTCACGGGGGTCGGTGTTGTGCGAAGCCTGTTCATGTTGCCCATCGCCATACCCGCGCTGGTGACCGCCGTGATCATCGATCTGGTTTTCTCTTATCCCTTTGGACCGATAAACGACCTGCTTCTGGGACGGCACGGTTTCTTCCCTGCGGTAACCGTTTTGCCGGTCAACTGGAGCGGCTCGGAGTTTTTGTCATTGGGATTGGCCATCCTTGGGAAAACCTGGAGAGACACGCCCATATCCATGCTGATAATTCTGGCCGGACTGCAGTCCATTCATACCGAGCAGTACGAGGCAGCCAGAACCATGGGGGCAGGAGGCTGGCAGCAGTTCAAGTACGTCACGCTGCCTCTTTTGACCCCCGCCATCCTGACAGTGTTGATTCTGCGCTCCATCGAAAACTGGAAGGAATTTGTTTTTCCTTTCGTGGTGGCCCCGGCCTATCCTGTCCTGGGAGTGTTGATCGAAAGGCTTTATCACGTGGAGCAAGATCCGGCTCTGGCCGCATCCGTGGCTTTGAGTCTGGTGATATTGACTGGTCTGAGCACGCTGCTTTTCGTCGGTATAACCAGAATGGTGAGGAAGCATCTGGTCAAGGTCTGAAGAGAAGGGTAATGTAGCAGTCGGCAAAACATAGCGGGATTTCCGCAGGCCTCAGGAAAAAGGATTTTCGGAGAAGATGAAGCCTCTCAAGTTCATCCTGATCGCAGTGGTCCTGTTTTTCATACTCTTTCCGCTTTTCATGATGACCAAGTACAGCATCTCGGACAGGGAAAGCATCGTCACCGGGGGAGAGTATCCCGAGCCTTTTTTCCCTTTCCGCCCTACTCTGGAGATGTTCCAGGTGCTGTGGGCCAGGGGCGACTTCCTGAGAGCCGGGCTGACCAGCCTATGGGTGGGTCTTCTGGCTGTCACCTTCTCCCTCTTTCTGGGAGCTCCTGCAGCTTATGCTCTGACCCGATTGAGAATTCCCGGCATGGCCGTCTTGCTTTTCTTTCTGCTCTCGGCAAGGCTGTTTCCCGATATCTCCGCGGTCATACCGGTGGCGGAACTTCTCTTTTCCGCACCTTTTTCGCTGTTGCCCCCCATCATCCTGGTGGGCCTGGCTCATACTCTGTTGTCCTTGCCCTATACCATCTACATTGCCAAGGGCGTGTTCGAATCCATTCCCAGGGACCTGGAGGAACAGGCGTTTGTCCTGGGGACACCCAGGTTCAAAACCTTTCTTCGGATACTGACGCCTCTGGCCTTGCCCGGGCTGGGAGCGGCAGCCATATATACCTTTTTTCTCTCCTGGAACGAGTTCATATTCGCCTACTTCTTGACCTTCCAGGGTACGGAGACTACGCTGCCCGTATACCTGTTGAGGATTCTGACCTGGTCACCGCAGAAAAACTTCATATCCGCCATCTCGCTTTTAATTTGTATACCGGTGATCATGTTCACGTTTCTGGTGCAGAGGTACATGAGGGAAGGATTGACTGCCGGAGCTGTTAAGTGAACCAAATATCTCTTCCCCTCCGTCTCGCCGTCCATAATACGGAGAAGGGGAATGCAGGAGGGTGAAGAAAGAGATGAGGATGCTTCATGGCAGAGGTTCGGCTCAAAGATCTGACCAAGAAATTCAAAGACGTTGTTGCAGTCGAGAATATAACGCTTGACGTCAGGGACGGAGAATTCCTCACCCTGGTGGGGCCTTCGGGATGCGGCAAGTCCACCACTCTAAGAGCGGTGGCGGGACTGGAGAAGCTCACGGCCGGAGACATCTTTATCGACGGCCGCCGGGTCACTCATCTGCCGCCGCAGCAGCGGAACGTCTCCATGGTGTTTCAGAGTTACGCCCTGTTTCCTCACATGACGGTGGAAGCCAACCTGGCCTTCGGCTTGAAGATCAAAAGGAAGAGCGCCGGGGAAAAGACGGAGAGGGTGAAGTGGGCCATTGGTCTTCTGGGACTTTCCGGCTTGGAAAAAAGGCTTCCCAGGGAGCTGTCCGGCGGGCAGAGACAGAGGGTGGCCCTGGGGCGCGCACTGGTCCTGGAGCCCAAGGTGCTGCTTCTGGACGAGCCCCTGTCCAATCTGGACGCCAAGCTGAGGCTGCGCATGCGAACGGAGCTGAAGAGATTGCATAAAAAGATCGAGACCACCATAATCTACGTAACCCACGACCAGGCCGAGGCCATGACGTTAAGTGACCGCCTGGCCGTGATGAAAGACGGAAGAATCCTGCAGGTCGGTACGCCGGAGGAAATCTACCGAAGGCCGGCGGACATCTTCTGCGCGGGCTTCGTAGGGAGTCCCACCATGAATTTCATTCCCGGGGAAAGAGTGCCGCAGGTTGCAGACAACAGGGTGACCGTGGGCATTCGCCCGGAGGACCTCTCCGTTTCTATGGCAGAAACAAAAGATGCCGTCCTGGGGAAGAGCATCATCACAGAGATTTTGGGCTCGGACGACTATCTTTATGTAGACATCATTGATCTCTTGGTTTCCATCCGGCTTAAGCCCGACCAGAGGGTTCCGGAGGATAAACAGGTTTGGGTTGTTCTGCGTAAAGAGAAGTTGCACCTTTTCGAAAAGTCCACCGGCAGAAGACTGTGAATTCAGATGCGGCCGACAGTGAAACAAAGGGAGGAATCGTGAAAATAGCTAACTACAGAGATGTTGAAGCCAGGGAAGTGGGCGATCCGGGCGCCAAAGGCGTTACCATCAGATGGCTGATTTCGAAAAAGGACGGAGCCCCCAATTTCGCCATGAGGCTGTTCGAGATCCGGGGGAGCGGATACACTCCCTACCACAGCCACGATTGGGAACACGAAGTATTCATCCTTAAGGGAAATGGGAGCCTGGTTACCGAGAACGGGACCCGCCCGCTGAGCGAGGGTTGCGTCGTGTTCGTGCCGGGAACCCAGAATCACCAGTTCCGCAATGCGTCGGACGAGAATCTGGTTTTCATCTGCCTGGTGCCCGTCGAGAAGTGACGATTAGATGCATGTCTTCCGGGACCTCTCTTCTGGGTAAGCTCCGGGTTACAAAGAGAGGAGTACGCAAAGACAAGGTAGAAAACAACCATGTCAGAACAGATCGAGACAAAATATGGAAGGCCCCGCGAATTGACCATGTCCTTCCCCATGAGCCGTTCGGAGTTCGACCTGCTCAAGGAGAGCATGAGAGACGGACGGAATTCCGATGTCACCCTTTTCATCTTCAAGGACGGCAAGGTCATTGTGATTGCCAAGCCCTGGTATCCTGACGGACTCTATCGCGCCCCCAGCGGAGGAATCAAACCGGACGAGGACATGGAGAACTCCGCAAAGAGGGAAGCATATGAGGAGACCGGGGTGCGGATCGAATTGGAAAGATACCTCCTGAGGATCCGGGTCAGCTTCACCTGCGAGCAAGACAGCGAAGAATGGACCAGCCACGTCTTCACCGCCAGGTACCTGTCCGGAGAACCACATCCCGTCGATACGGAGGAAATCAAGAAAGTGGGGCTGTTGACTCTGGACGAGTTATCCGCCCTGAAAGAGAGGCTTCTGGCGCAGGAGTCAGGGGGGCTGCACTACCGTGCAGCCTTGACTGAGGCAGCAATAAAGGAGATTTCCTCCAGACAGAAGCCGGCCCCGGAACCTTAAGCCCGGTTCATCGAGGGCAGTAAGTTGGGCAATAATACAGGCAAAATGGTTTATGGTCTTGCAGCTTGTCGGTATCAGAGGTCGTGTCAAGTGCCTTCCCTGCAATGGCAAAGAAGGTTGAGTTTTTGCTCAAACGACCTTGAGAAGGGAATGGTATATTATTATCTTAGACGAAGATAGTGAAATAATTCACATGCTCTTTGAGGTTTCTGAATTGAGGACGTATTCGATGATGGGAAGTCTCACCGTTGGCTTTGCGCTTTCGCCTTTCCCAACAAGCCTCCTTGTGCAACGGGAAGCGGCTTGAGCCAAGAGATACCCGTTGTCTGATTTAACTCAGGAATATTAGTGTCAAAAGAGAAATGAAGAATCGTTTTCTGTGTGTTGGCCAGCGCGGTCTATCCGATTCGCTTGCCGTGCCATTGCAGTTGAAAGACAAACTTTCGTTGTCATTAGGCCAAGAAAGCGAGAAAGACGCAAAAAGCCGAACAAGCTTCGTGGAGAGGTTCGTACGATGACCAAAAGCTGCCTCTATGTTCGACCATCGGATTTTCCGGGAAAGTGTGAGACGGCAGGGATGTTCTCTGAGAGCTTCGTTCTCAGCCTGTTCGGTGCGATTTTCTTATCCTTTGTTCTCCGGTTTGTGACCATTCGCCGACCCGGGACTGAAAAACTTTTTGTCTGCGTCGAAAACCATTAACCTGAAGAATTCCGGCAATAATAAAAATGAGTCACCCCTTGATCCAGCGCTCTTAGAAAAAACTATGGGAAGGAGGATAACATGCAGACCCTCTTAGAATTCTTAAATCCGGTCAAACAGGTGGAATACTTGATAGCCATCGGGTTTCTGGTGGCATTCATCATCTTTTGGAGACTGCTGAGAAGGGCTCAACGTTCCTCAGGTAGAGAGCCTGCTAATAAGGAGGGGAAATAATGAAGGGAGCAATCGCAACCGCCGTTCTCCTGCTGGGTGCTGGTATTCTTGCCATCACACCCACCGGGATGGCCACACCCTCCTCTGCCGATCCACCTGAGACGGCGATGATAGGCAGTCTGGCCAAGACATACCAGGCGGTGACCTTTTCTCACGGTATGCACGCCCTGATGGCGGACGAGTGCGGCACCTGTCATCATCACAGTGCGGCGGACCAGACTCCCCCCTGTGGGGAATGCCATGGCGTTCGCAAGAGCATCGCCTCACTCAAGGACGCATACCATGGTCAGTGTATGTCTTGTCACCGGGAGATGGAGATGGGCCCTACCGGCTGCAACGAATGTCACGCCAGGAAGGTCGCCAAGAAGTCACCCGCCAGGACCACACCGGCGACGAGGCCGGAGGTCTCTGTTTTGAAGACTCTGGAAAGGATGTATGGCCCGGTAACCTTCTCTCATGGTATGCACACCTCGGTGACAGATGATTGTGCCGCCTGCCATCACCACAGCGATCCAGGCCAGACTCCGGCCTGCAAGGAGTGCCACGGTGCCCCTTTTGATCCCAAGAACTTGAACATGCCGGGTCTTAAGGGTGCATACCATCTGCAGTGCATGGGCTGCCACAAGGAGATAGGTGGCCCCAGGGGCTGCACCGAGTGTCACGCCAAGAAAGAGATAAGAGACGTTCAGATAGAGAGGAAACAGGGTGGGTCATAGATGATCCTGTGAGACTTGTTGTTGTGAACCGAGACCAACGGAGGATAGCATATATGAACATTGACCGAAGAGGTTTTTTGAAGATCATCACCGCGGCTGGAGCCGGCAGTCTCCTGGGAAGCTCTGGGGAGGCGAATGCTCAAGAGTATTTTCCCGGTCACCCGGATCGGTTCGGTGTTCTGACCGATTTAACTCGCTGCGTGGGATGTCGTACCTGTGAAGCGGCCTGCAACCAAGCCAATAACCTGCCTGAACCGGATATCCCTTTTGATGACACGTCGGTCTTCGAGAAAAAGAGAGAAGCGGATGCGAAGTATTACACTTATGTCAATCGCTATGACAATCCGAAGGGCCAGGGTGAACCGGTCTATCGCAAAGTTCAATGCAACCATTGTGACGAGCCGGCCTGCGCCTCTGCCTGCTTGGTGCGGGCAATAGAGAAGACTCCTGAAGGGGCCGTCGTCTGGAATGAGAAAGTATGCATAGGCTGCCGATACTGCATGACCGCTTGTCCTTTCTACGTTCCGGCATTCGAGTATTCTAATCCTCTCAGCCCGAATATCGTGAAGTGCACCATGTGCTACGATACTCGTGTTTCCAAGGGTGGTATTCCGGCATGTGTGGAAGCCTGCCCCATGGAAGTCATGACTTTCGGCAAACGTTCTGAGGTGATCAAGGCTGCCCGGGAAAGAATCAAGAGAGACCCGGACAAGTACGTTGATCACATCTATGGTGAGCTTGAGGTGGGTGGAACCGGCTGGCTTTATATCTCCGGTCTCCCCTTCGAGCAACTCGACTTCCCGATGAACGTTGGGACCAAGCCCTATCCGGAGTTCACCAGGGGCTTCCTATCGATGGTTCCTGCAGTTCTCGTGATCTGGCCGGCCCTTCTGTGGGGGTTTTACCGGTTCGCCCAACATCGGGAGCAGCTCGCAGAGGATGAGAACGCAACTTCAGAAAAAAAGGAGCAGCCGGTATGATCGAACACGTGGAAAAAGCGAACACCTGGCAGTCTTGGGTCCGGCATAGGTTTTTCCTGGGACTGACCCTCAGAGAGTACGTGAGAGGACTCTTTACCCCTTTCAACATCGTGGCGGGGATCATCATCCTGGTTGGGCTTCCTCTTATCGTGATACGCTACACTCAGGGTCTTGGCGCCGTCTCACATGCTTCCCATCACCAACCCTGGGGGCTTTTTCTGAGCTGGGGGCTTTTCTCCGGTGTCCCCCTTGCCGCCACCGGATATATAATGGCGTCGGCGGTTTATCTTTTCAAGTTAGAGAACTACCATACTCTGGTGCGACCCGCCGTCCTCACGGGATTGATTGGCTACTTCTTCGCCGTCATCTTTCTGCTGCTGGACCTGGGCCGCCCCTGGCGTCTTCCCTACCCCATGGTCATCTCATTCGGCACGGCGTCCGTACTGTTCTTGGTGGCCTGGCACGTAGCCCTGTACCTTTCCACCCAGTTCGTCGAATTCTGCCCGCCTATCTTTGAGTGGCTTGGCGCCAGCAAACTTCGCAGATGGGCTGTGGGGGTCACCGTAGGGGCAACCATCTTCGGGGTGATCCTATCGACGCTGCACCAGTCCGCCTTGGGTGCCATGTACCTCCTTGCCCCGGGGAAGCTCCACCCCCTTTGGTATTCGCCGTTCATTCCGCTGTTCTTTTTCGTCTCGAGTATCTTTGCCGGGCTTTCCATGATAATAGCGGAAAGCACGCTCTCCTCCCGCTTTCTCAAGAACAGACCCAGCCCAGAATATCTGGCGCGCCTTCCCGAGCTCACCCTGGGCCTGGGGGAAGCTGCATCCTTCGTTCTATTTACATACTTCGGACTCAAGCTGATAGGTGTCGCCCACGGACATCACTGGCACCTTCTGAGCACACCTTACGGCTACTGGTTCCTGGTTGAGATTTTCATCTTCGTTCTTCTTCCCTGCTTCCTGTTCGCAATTGGAGTCCGGAACAGAAGCGTGAAACTTGTTCGATTTACAGCCTTTTTCACCATCTTTGGGATTTTCGTTAACCGGTTCAACGTTTCTCTCATTGCACTCAACTGGGAACTTCCTCACCGTGAGTTTTTTCACTGGAAGGAATTCATCATTATTGTCACCGTTGTAACCATTGAGATCCTTGTCTACCGCTGGATCGTAACCCGGTTGCCCGTACACCGGGAACATCCAAAGTATAAAGGAGCTCATTGACAGTCCGGCTGAAAAAAAGAGTGCGCGACTGACACGGTCATCTCAGATGTCTCATAAGGAAACGGAAGAACCGACATATAAGAAGAAATAGAAACAAAGCAGTTCAAGAACAGCCGGCAGTTCACAGGAGACACTTGCAGGAACAAGCAAGACCGTGGTTTCCTCGTATCTCGACCCCTGGCTCCCCCTCTCTATTGTGCAGCTTGACACCGGAAGCACAAATCTGTCTACATATGGCGAAATCTCCTTGCGGGTTGAGTCTCACGTGGCCAACCCCTAATTTCCGCGACGCGTAAGGCGCGCTTTGACGGTCGGGGCATCTCCTCGGAACTTAAGCCCAGAAGTCAAGGTTGGAGTTAAGGGCAAGAACAGTAAGCTCTTAGCTCTTCAATTCATGTTCCCGCCTTGGCAAAGCGTGTGGATTTTCTCAACTGTCGGTTGTTGAAAATAGCCACACGAAACGCAATGATCAAGCGTCCTTCCTTGCGGCCAACCGTGACAGATTCAGCCTCCGCGAAGTCTTGAACGCCGATCGGATTGATCCTCCAGGAACTGGCGAATACGAGCAGCACTTTGTTCCCAGGTCGGAAAACATTCGTGCCTTTCAAGAGCCCTCAGGCTCATTTGAAGCAGCCGGTGCCGGTCCTGAATTAGCGCCTGAATGCTCGTGGTGATGGCATCGGCACAGCCGGGATTGACCAGCAGGCCCTCCTTTTCGTGAACAATCAACTCCCTGGCAGCTCCGGTACCAGCGGCAATAACCGGCAAGCCAAAGCCCATGGCTTCCAAGTAGATTATGCCGAATCCTTCGTAGGATGAAGGCACCGCCAGGAGATGACTTTGGCTTAGGCGGTCCGCCACGCCAGAGTCCGGGAGGAACCCCCTGAGTTTGACACTATCTACAAGACCTGCTTTGGCAATCTGACGACGGATGGCTCCTGCGTAGCGTCGATCCATGCCCAATTCGCCTACCACGTCCAGCTGCCACGTGCCTTTGGGCAAGCGGGACAACGCCTCGAGCAAGGTATGCAGCCCTTTGCGCGGGATGACGTTCCCCAGAAAGACTATCTTCAAAGGCCCGGGTTGATCAACACGTTCAGCGATCTGATCCGGCGTGGCGAAGGAAGCAAAATGATCTTTGCCCGGATAGGCCACGGTGCCGGGTTTGCCCGTCCCAATCAGCGCCTCTACCTCAGAGCGAGTGGTGTGGCTGTTGAAAATAAAGCCGTCAACTGAATCTAAGTACTTCCTCTCTACGTGCCGGTAGAACCGCCGGTTCAATAGCCAATGGAGTTCGCAGGATCGAAGATGGTGCACTATGGATATGACCGGGTAGGAGACTCTCTTTCGCAAGATGCGGTTGAGCCGGAAAAGCGAGGGATGATTCAGCTCATCCTGCAGAAGCACGTGCCAATCGGCCTGTTCAAGCCGCCGGCGGAGTGGAAGAG
>CAYFQZ010000250.1:0-3858 GCA_964345305.1 uncultured Ignavibacteria bacterium
TAATTGGGCAAACGCACCACGTCGGCCAAATACATCACCTCATCGCGGCCGGGGTCTCCGATTGCGAGAGGCTCAGGAAGCATTTAGGTTTCTCTTTAGAGGAGGAGGCAACCCCAATCTACTTCCGTTGACGGCGCCACGCACCTTCGCTGATCGCCCACAGGATGTTGAATCAATCCAATAACTTGACCGGTTTATTGCTGCATCTCGGTACCTACTCCATCATCAAGCGCTGGACCTTAAGCTATTGTCCACTAGGCCATTACGCAAACCAATTAAAGCCATTACTTAAGATGCTTAGAAGCTGGCACAGTACTTGCTAATAATGCTCTCGCCCCCTTCAGAATGTGCTCCCGAAACGGTCTTGGTCACCCATTCCGGGGACACGTTTTCTCTTTTTGCTAATCCGAAAGAGAGGAATCAGCTTGAGCTTTGAAGACAGAATGATTCGGGATAACGCGTCTCAGAAAAGTGTTAAGGGGCGTATTTGGCTGTGGATCGTGCTTCTGATTCTGCTTCTTTCTGTTGGTGTAATACAGTGCTCAATAAACAAGCCCACCCTCCCTACTTGGAACCTGAAGTTGACCGTGCCGCTGGTTAATAAGCACTACGACATGGCAACCTTGATAGACAAGATGGACGAGGAGTACCTGAAGGTCGACAGCCTGGGTAACCCTTTCTTCTACTTCGAGGAAGATTTGGACACGATCAGATTGACCGACAAGCTGCGCTGCGACTCCACTTCCATCGATTTCAAAGACACGCTCGGCCCGATCACGATTCGCCCGTCTGAGTCGCGTGAGATCGCGATTCAGATCTCGGACTTCTACCCCGGAGGACCGGGTTACGTGCCACCCTGTAGCACTACAGTCCGAGAGGATTGTGAGCCTTTTGAGGATTTCTCCCAGGTCACTGTTCAAGAAGCTTTCGGCAGCCTGGAGGTGAGCAACTACCTGGGCCTGGATTTGAATTTCGTCCAGATAGGAATCATCGACCAGAATTCTCAACAGACCCTGCACACGGTTGTTCTGCCGGACGGAGTCGCGGATGGCGATTCTGTCTCTGAAGACATAGTTCTACAGGATATGACCTTTTCCAATCAGTTAAGCCTTGAAATAACGTTTGCTTCTCTTGGCGGAGAGGTCCAAAGCTTGGAGGATAAGTCCCTATCAGTGAACTTCACTCTCGACAGCTTGAGAGTCGTTCAGGGAGAAGCCAAAGTTCCATTTCTCGAGCTGTCAAAGGAAGAGACCTTAGTTTTCCCTACCGGCAGCGTCATCGACAACGCCGAGATCAGAAGCGGCAGCCTGATGCTGCATCTGAGCAACTTCACCAATCTGGTGGCTGATTTGTCAATCGATTTCCCTGGGCTGGATAGAGACGGAGAGATGCTGTCCGCGACATGCAACCTGCCGGCCTTGTGCTCGCGCTACCTGGCGCTGGTCTTGGACGGATGCACTCTGAGGCCAATAAACGGAAATGAAGCTACGATTCAGAGCAGCGTCCAGTCCGCTGGATCAGGCGAAGCTCACATCAGTTTCACCTCGTCGGATTCAGTCATTGTGGAAGCGAATCTTTCGGAGATCGTTTTTAGTCAGGTGTCCGGGGTAATCGAATCAACCCAGGTGGAGATAGACTCGATCAGTCGAGAGCTCGACATTCCCCAGGGTTTCGAGTCGGCGCAATTGGTCGGGGCCACTCTTAGTCTCGAGATTCACAACGGGGTCGATCTCCCCGCGAATCTCTCCGTCGACATCCAAGGAGACAAGGGACAGAATCTGAGCCTTCAGGCTGAGATTGAGGCAGGGAGCCCGTTCGGAACCGCAGTAACCTCCATCCAGGAGGATGACCTGGGGTCTCTGCTCTCTCCGGTTCCGGAGAGAATTACGGTAACCGGCGAAATCGTATGCGGAGACGGACAGACACGCGGCACGGTCACGGAGAACGATTTCGTCTTCGGAATCGTGAGGGTCAGTTCTCCTCTGGAACTGATCTGGGACTCCTGTCACGTTGAAATCGATTCCAGCTCAGATGAGGTGGACCAGGATGCGAGAGACTTAATCCGGGATCAACTCAATTCCGGAAAAGTGGTTCTGAAGGTGGAGAATCATCTTCCCCTGGGAGCCGAGACAAAGATCTCTTTCTCGCGGGACCAAGGTGATCTTCTTACCCGACCAGACTTGGTCATCGGTCCGGTTGAGGTTCCTGTCGGCGTGTTGAACTATGACGGATCTGTAAGCGAATCCAATCTCAGCGAGATCAAGATCAATCTGAGCTACGACGATCTGCAGGTGTTCACCAGCACACCGTTTTACATGACCGGATACATCGATTTTCCGGGAAGCGGGGGAAGGACTATAAGGGTCTCGGCCACTGATTTCGTGAAGATAACCTCCTATCTTGAGCTGAGCGTGAAAAACAAGAAGGATTGAGCAAGATGAAAACGACCGTGATCATACTGGCCTCGCTATTGGTTGTGTTTGTTCCCTCGGAAACCGAGGCGTCCGCACCAAACTCGGGTAGAAGCGTTGGGATGGCCGGGGCTTATACGCTGGCGGCCCGGGGCGTGGAGGCCGCCCTGTGGAATCCAGCCAACCTGGCTTTTTCGGAAGGTCGGGGGCTGAGCGTGACCATCCTGTCGGCGGGCATAAGTCTATACAACAACAGCCTTACTCTGGATCAGTACAACGAGTACAACGGCAAATTCCTTACGGCCGAGGACAAACAGACCATTCTGAATTCGGTGCCATCTGAAGGCCTCAATGCGGCAATGGAGGCGGACCTATTAGGGCTCGGTGTTTCCTACGAGACATTCGCCTTCACGGTTTCCGGCAGGGGAACCTCTGATCTGATGCTCCCCAAGGACCCCATTGAAACGCTTTTCTTTGGGAACGAAATCAACGACACCACACTCCTTTCCGACTCGGAAGGAGAAGCCTTCGCCTCAGTTGACCTCGGCCTATCGTACGGGGGATTGATTTGGATGAAAGGCGAAAAGGAGCTCCTGTGGGGAATAAGCGCCAGATACATTCGGGGGCTGATCTACCAGGAGGTGACCGAGTTTCGGGGCGAGGTTTTCACTTTGGAGACGGGGATAAACGGCAATGGCGATTTCGCGGTTCGCTCCGCGCGCGGTGGAAAAGGGTACGGACTGGATCTGGGGCTGGATTTCAAGCGCAGCCGGCGCTGGAGCTTCGGTTTGTGCTTCGCCAACGTAATAAACCGCATCCGGTGGAACCGGGAAACCGAAGAGAGAGGATACACGGTGGTAGTTGATTCGCTCTTGGCCGAGGATTTCGACACAGATTCACTGGTGGTCGACGAGTCATATACCAAACCCATCAGCCCTTTTAGCACGCGCATACCCACAGTGATACGAGTTGGCATGGCTTACCAGGGGCAAAAAACGCTTCTTACCTTTGATGTGGAAAGCGGTTGTGGAGACGGCATGGGGGTATCCAAGAAGTTGAGAGTTTCTGGGGGAGCAGAATATGTCTTGTCGCGCTTACTCGACGTGCGCGGTGGCGTTTCAATCGGAGGAAATCAGGGTATAGCCCTTGCCGGCGGAGTAGGGTTGAAACTCGGCCGTTACAGTCTGGATGTCGGCATCGCACTCAAGAAAGGATTATGGCCTACGAAAAGCAAGGGAATCAGTTTGGCCATCAGCAATAGCTTTGAACTCTAGGCCTAAGAAGGGGGGTGAAAAGCATGCGGAAGATAAGAAATACCCGCAAGACCACTAATCGGAGGAAGAAGACCACGACTCGCAGGAAGACCAGGAAGTAAGACTCCGGCGTTGAGATCCGGTGGTGTCCCGAGCCTGACGCGGTTCGGGACACCACCTGAACAGTCTCAAAG
>CAYFQZ010000251.1:0-1787 GCA_964345305.1 uncultured Ignavibacteria bacterium
TTTGTCAACAAGTATCGCCCCATAATTGTTGAACTGGGGAATAAACTTCTGTACCTTCCAGGTTTTCTGACGTGGGAGGTTCTGTGCCTGCCAGGTCCCCTGACCTGGCAGGTCGCTGCCCATCGGGTCGCGGATCCGACGGGCACCTAAGAGTCGGTAGATCCCTATTTTACTCGGGTGAACGTGCTCTCGACCATCTTGAATTCCGGCAAGCCCTCGGTGAGCTCTTTGTTCTTGAATACCACCTCGATAACGTAATTGTCATCATCTACAAGATGAATGATGTAATCGTACTTCTGGGTAAACCCCCTCACCGGGTCTTTATCCTCAACACGGAAGGTGAGGGTCTTGGCAGCCTCGTCCCACGTGCCTTCGGCGGTGAGATAATAGGTTCCCCAGGTGTCGAATCCGACAAACGTGTACCTGTTGGATCGCCGGTCAAATCCCAGAATGTAGAGGCCCTCCCCCTGCATTTCACCCTCACTGTTTTCCCATTCACTCACAAGAAAGCGCCCGCCCAAGATCATCTTGTTCACAGTCGTACCTGGGCCGGCGATCGGCTCGCCGCCGGGCTTCTGCCAGAACTTGGTGGTCTGCTCCCATTTGCCGACCAATGACTCAAGCAGCTTGTGCTCGTCGGACGGCTGAGCCAGCTCCTGGTACTCGGCCATGAGGTCTTCCTGTTTCGTCGTATCGACTTTTTCCTGAGACCACAGAAGAACCGGGAATAAGAGCACAACTGCGATGATCACGAGCGTAAGTTTTCTTTCCATCACCATCCTCCTTTTGCCTTGTCGGTTCCTCGAATCTTACTCATAAAGGCCAGAACAGGCAAGAGATTTCTTTCGCAAAGAGAATGGAAGGATTTGGGGTAGGTCGGATATGTCCCACTGCCGGGGACTATCCGACATCCTGGCTTTCGTCCGAAAGCCCTACCGCTGGCGGGGCATTTCGGACCTACTGTCTACAGGCTATCTCCTTGCGACCAGGGCACTTCACAAAATCTTTGAACCCTTTGCTGCATGGCGTGTACTAAGGGATGAAATGTGTTGCTGATCAAAACTCTGTTACAAGGGAGGATCAAAATGCTGAAGCGATTCCATTACGCATTATGGCTGTTCGTCCTGCTGCTTGTGATCACGGACTATGCTTGCATCGGGCAGTCTGGAGGTACCGAGCCGGAGAAAGTCTGGCGCATAGTCTACGTCCAGAAGCCCAACGAATGGTATGTGGAGCAGGCCGAGCTGTGGAAAAAAGAGATCGACAAGAATCCCAAGAATGCAGAAGCCTGGTACAACTATTACAACGCGGTTCGCTACGCCCGCTTCGAGGAGACCATCGAGACCAAAGAGAAGAAAGCCAGGCTGGAGAAGATCATCCAGGATATGGGTGAGGCTATTCCCGGAACTTACGAGTACTACCTTCTCAAATTCTGGAATCATTACAGCGTGAAGGACGTCTCGGTTCTCCAGAAAGCCTACCAACTTGAGCCCGACAAGCCGGATACTTACTACGGCTTCATCTCACACCAGGAGTTCACCGGCAAGTACAGGGACATGAAAGAGTTCTGCCAAAAGCTGTACGACAGCAAGGACATCGCCCCCGGTCTGGTCAGCTACAACTACAACGTGCTGGCCTCGACCGAAAAGGACGCCATTCTGTTCACCAATGGGGATAACGACACCTATCCAATCTGGATGCTGCAGCACGCCCTGGGGATACGTGAGGACGTGACGGTGCTGAACCTCTCCATCAGCAGGCACGCCGAGCGGACCTACCTGGAAAGG
>CAYFQZ010000252.1:0-5544 GCA_964345305.1 uncultured Ignavibacteria bacterium
GGCGATTCTTCAGCTGCGCGACGCAGGCAAGTTGCAGCTCGACGATCCGGTTGCGAAACATCTTGGCTGGTTTCGCCTCGATGATCCGTTTGACGACAGTCCTGTTATCACCATCCGCCACCTGCTTACTCACACGTCCGGTTTGCCCCGTGAACTGAACGCTCTCTACTGGGACGAGATGAAATTCCCGGAACTTGAAGAGTTTGTAAAGATGTTCCAGGAATCATCCACGATTCTGCCCCGTGAAACCGAGCTGAAGTACTCGAATGTAGCTTTCAATGTGCTTGGCGAAGTTATTGCTTCCGTTTCCGGGAAATCCTATCCTGACTACGTTAGAGAACATATTCTGGAGCCGCTCGGCATGACCGGGACCGAGGTCATGCCTCGAAAGAACATGCCCAGCTTGGCCGTAGGGTACGGATTTCGCAAACCAGGGCAGCCCCGGCGAGTAGAGGCCTTCTTCGATAAGAAGGCCATGGCCGCCTCGGGAAACATGGCCTCAACGGTAGAGGATCTTGCCAGGTTTATATCGCTTCAGTTCCGGGAGGGTCCGGCAGGCGGTGCTCAAGTGCTCAAAGGTTCAACGCTGAGGGAAATGCACCGGGTGCACTGGCTGAGCCCCAACTGGAAAAGCGGTAGGGGTCTTGGCTGGGGCGTGTCCAGGGTCGACGGCCAGGTTCGAATTGCTCACGGTGGCTCGGTGCCCGGTCATAAGACAATCGTATCTGCAGCTCCGGCTGACAAGTTCGGGGTCATAGTGCTCACGAATGCGGAAGACGGCGATCCCGGCTCCTATGCAAGTAATGCCTGGGCTATCATAGCTCCAGTCGTAAAGAAAGCGACAGCCGTACCTGAGGAGGCGCCAGCTGCCGACTCTTCCTGGATAAAGTACGTTGGAGACTATGAATGGGACGATGGCAGTCCCATGAAGGTAATGCTTCTTAACGGCGAACTCACGCTTGTGGACCCGACAGAGGACGACCCCTGGGATGGCCGTGTTCGGCTCGAGCAAGTATCCGAAGGCGTTTTCAAAATGAAAGATCAATGGCAGAAAGGGGAGCTGATCCGCTTTGAGATGGATGAACAGGGAGAGGTAGAACGTATCATCATGCCGGGTTATTCTCTGCTGCGGAAGTGAGCCTGACAAATTCGATATCATAAAGCACCATTTAGAATAGAACGCTTTTTAAACGGTTGTGTGATTCCGAGGTCACATTCATGGTGGTTTATTATCATATTTGGCTGATAATAATCTATTACCTTTCAACGAGTTACAACGATATTAGTATAGTGCAGTTGTGCCGCAAGCTCAACCGTCACAATCTGTTGCCTAAAGCAATGTCGGCTGTCCACCCTTTCCCTTGACAAAGGGCCGCTTATCGTACATACTTCATCGTCACGATGAGTTCCTTGCTGTCGATGAAAAAGGGAAAAGGGTGAAAGAATAGAAGTGTGCTCGGTCGTTATTTCCGAATATGTGGAACAACCTCCCAGACATCCTGAAACTGGATTCAGGATTGATGCTCGCATAGAAGAGAAGCTCCAAGCTCTTCTCGGAACTCATGAGCAGTCTCTCAACTCATGCAACTCCGGAGTCGAGTTGTCTCCGATTCGAAGAAGGGATAACATCTTTTCAATGAATTGAGTAAAAGCACACAATAGTCTGCTGTTTATGTTGAAATCTAAAAGACATGAGGCTCATCTCCTTTGGGCTATTATAGCTCTGACCATAACTTTCACCCTGTGGGGGTGCAGCGAGAATTCGGACGAGCATCAAACGATTACCTCCAATGAACATGTGCGGGTAGCCGGCATCATACTTCGATGGTTTCCCGGCCACCGAGAAGCCAATATCAGTCGAGCCGAGAAATTGATTCGCAAGGCTGCTCATAAAGGCGCGAGGATCATTTGTACACCCGAGAGTTTCCTGGACGGTTACAGCGTCAGATTGCCAGGTTTGTCCCGTGATGCATTCCGGACATTGGCTGAAGAAATCCCGAGCGGCCACTATTTCTCCCGGCTTCAGCGAGTAAGCGATGAATGCAATGCTTATCTCATCGCGGGGCTAACCGAGCGAGCTGGCGATACAGTATACAATTCAGCAGTACTGATCGGGCCGGATGGCGTCGTACTGGGGAAGCATCGCAAGAACTTCCTTTGGCACACCGAGATTGATTGGTACGCAGCTGGCGAAGGTTTCCCTGCTTTCGCTACCGAGTTCGGACGAATCGGGATGATGATTTGCTCTGAACGCCGAGAACCTGAAGCTGTGGCTCAGCTAGTTGGGAACGGAGCGAATATCGTATTCTGTCTGGCCGGCGGTGGTTACGGTGACCAAAGCGATGCAATGGTCAGTCAGCGCTCCTCTGAGGGTCATGTGCCCATAATCTTCGTCCATCCCGTGGAATTCCTTGTCACAGGTCGGGACGGACGAGTTCTGACCCGGTCCCTACTTGGTAATGAACTGGATGCACAGCCCTGCGACGGCTTAGCAGGGGAGATTCGATACTACGATTTAGAAGTTATGCCCGATACCGCCGCAGATGATTAAGGTTGTGGTTAGCCGGACTGACCTCAAGAATTCGCATAAAATCTGCACCACTCAAAAATCAGACCGTTGAAAAAACATCTGCTATAGCATAGGAGTCGGCATTTTCAGTCATCTAATAGGATAGCCCCCAATAAGTACATGGATCTTAACATAACACAATCGGATTTTACGTTCAAAGCAAGCCAAAGTCTGCTGAGAGTGAGGTCGGAGCCGCTTTATTGTTTACTCAAGCTCCTTTAGGATTCTGGTCCGTAACTGAATTGATTTAGCAATCACCGATTATTCTCTTATGCACCGTTAGACCTGTTAAACATTGCACCCCCTAAGTTGGCAATCTAGTATTGACTTCGTTGAAGGAATATGGTATAACGGTTTGAAAGCGAGAACCAAAAGGCAACTGTGGAGAAACTCATCTACCTCGACAGCGGCGCGATCACCTTTCCAAAGCCCGAGGAAGTCTATGTGGCAATAGATAAATTCTTTCGCTGCTGCGGAAGTGAGCCTGACGTATCCGGTATCTTAGCATTGCCCCATTGGCCGTACCCCTTAAATACAGTTTACGGTTCACGGTTCATGGTTTACGGTGCGCCCCCCTCTCCCCCAGAAACCAGTAGGCCGCAATTCCCGGTCCCCGGCCCCATCATGCCGAATGAGCGGCGGACCGTGGACGGAACAAGGCGGTTCACGGTTCATGGTTCATAGTCCATAGTCCTCGTCGGATCACCCGGGATCAGCGGTGGACGGTGGACTGCGGGCGATCGACGAAGCAAGGCGATTCACGGTTCACAGTCTCCCCGGTGAGATTTCAAACCTCCCGCCCGGGAGATTTCTTGTTGGCAGATGACAGCTGAATTGCTATATTAGACACGAAACTTGCGGGAGCGTAGGACTCCCACCTTACGGATGATCAGTGTAAGCGGGCTCAGGGAGGAGGCGCGGGACCGGATGGCAAAGCAAATTTGAGGAGCCCCAGGAGGATGACCGTCGTCTGACAACCTGTCTCAAATTCACAGCATTATCTGACGAACCTTGAACCACCGAAAGGCCTCTTTATGCTGAGTAAGGAAACCGATCGTCGAATTCGAGGACTCTCTTGTCTTGTCGGTAATACTCCTCTTCTGGGTGTCGAGATTCTGTTTCGAGGCCGGAGAAGGGTTATCTATGCCAAAGCCGAAAACCTAAATATGACTGGAAGCATCAAAGACCGCATGGCCCTTCACATCTTGCAGAAAGCCTATTCCTGCGGGCTGCTTCAGCCCGGCAAGGCCATCGTCGAGGCGACCAGCGGCAATACGGGAATATCCTTCTCGGCGCTCGGGCGCGCTCTGGGCTACCCAGTGGTCATATTCATGCCGGACTGGATGAGCGAAGAGAGGATCGACCTCATTCGAAGCCTGGGTTCGCAGGTCAGGCTGGTGAGCAAGGACGAAGGCGGCTTCTTGGGCAGCATAAGCCTGGCCGAGGAGTTGGCCGAGAATACAGAGGGCGCATTCCTTCCTCGCCAGTTCTCCAACGCGGACAACATAGAAGCACATGCTTTGAGCACCGGCCCCGAGATCTGGTGGCAGTTGAGATTCCGTTCCCTGACTCCAGATGCTTTCGTTACCGGGGTGGGCACAGGCGGCACCATAATGGGCGCAGGCCGTTTTCTCAAGGAGAAGAATCCCGCGATAAGACTCTACCCGTTGGAGCCATCCAACTCTCCAACACTTTCCACGGGGCATAAGGTGGGCAAACATCGAATACAGGGCATATCGGATGAATTCATACCGCCTATCGTGGATATCGACTTCTTGGATGATGTAATCGAAGTCGACGATGGAGACGCAATCCTGATGGCTCAAAGTCTGGCCCATGAACTCGGAATAGGCGTAGGTATCTCTTCCGGCGCCAATTTTCTGGGTGCCATTCAGGTTCAAGACGATCTCGGCGACGATGCAGCGGTGGTCACCATATTCCCGGATGACAACAAGAAATATCTGAGCACGGACCTTCTGAGAGAGGAACCGGTGAAGGAGGACTTCCTTTCTCCACACGTCAAACTCCTGAGCTTTCGAGCATTCAAGCGCGTTTGTCATACCTGCTGTGATCCGGTAGAGTGTCTGGAAGCTGATCATCTTGGGCCCGCAGAGAGCAAATCCTTACCACATTGCCCTCGAAGACGTTGAGCTTCCACCGATGCGCAGACAGGCCGAGATTCAAAGGCAAGCTGGTGAGCTTCCGAAGCGCATCCGAGTTGTCCGCTGTCACGCTGCTCCGTGCATGAAGATCGTATGAGGGAGGAATGAGCCTGCGGTTGCCTTCGTATAGATGGGGCGAGTCATCTGCAAATCGATTCGGGAAGCACCTTCAATGCGGGGGTTGCCGATTTCGTATTAGTTAACTACGGCCGAGAAACGGCAGAAAGAAACCACAACAGAATCTGGAGGATATAATGGATTCGTATCGCATACCCTGTCCTGCAAACGAACCGGTTTACAGTTACGCTCCCGGTTCGCCAGAGCGGGGGAAATTGAAGGCTGCTCTGGATGAGATCAAATCCAAGCAGATCGAGATGCCGCTGGTAATCGACGGCAAAGAGATCCGCACCGACAGCAAGGTCAAAATCACCGCACCGCACGATCACAATCTTGTATTGGGTTATTCTTATCGCGGCGGCAAGAAAGAGACACAGATGGCCATCGACGCGGCGCTGAAGGCCCAAAAAGACTGGGCGGCACTACCGGGCAAGCAGCGCGCCGCCATCTTTCTGAAAGCGGCCGATCTGTTGGCAGGGCCTTATCGGTACATCATGAATGCCGCTACCATGCTGGCGCATTCCAAGACCGTGTTCCAGGCGGAGATCGACGGCGTATGCGAGCTGGTGGATTTCTTCCGCTTCAACGCTTACTACATGCAGATGATCTCGGATTTCCAGCCAATCAATCCCGATCCGAACGTTTGGAATCGCTTGGACTACAGGCCCCTGGAGGGATTCATCTTCGCGGTGACCC
>CAYFQZ010000253.1:0-3875 GCA_964345305.1 uncultured Ignavibacteria bacterium
TTATGCCGGGGTGGATGACGCTGTCAGGTTCATGGAA
This sequence comes from uncultured Ignavibacteria bacterium, assembly GCA_964345305.1. Lineage (GTDB taxonomy): Bacteria > Zixibacteria > MSB-5A5 > MSB-5A5 > SM1-73 > SM23-73-3. The sequence goes on from CAYFQZ010000253.1 coordinate 38, forward strand.
CAGGCAGGCGTGTGCGTCTTGAGAAATCGTTACGTGACTATCGACAGCATCTTGAATTTGGTGGGTGTGGACGATATCACCGGCCAGCGCCAATTCGGAACCAAGAATCCTCCGCTGGAAGTGATAATGAAAGGGATCGACAAATCTCTTCCCACCTTACTGATGAACCATACGCCTGTGAATCTGGAGGAGGCTGAAGCGGCGGGAATCGATCTTCAGCTAAGCGGACACACGCACAAAGGTCAGCTTTTCCCTTTGAACTTGATCACGGACGCAGTCTACACGGTACATTCAGGTTATGCCCGCTTAGGTAGAATGCAAATCTACGTGAGTAATGGGGTCGGGACCTGGGGTCCTCCGGTCAGAGTTGGCGCGCCACCAGAGATCGTTCAGATAAGCTTAACCAGTACACCGTAAACCCTTTTCAATCTCCGCTCAGTATGGCTGGCTCATTGAACCGTTGAGGTCAGGTCAGCGTTTTTCCCATGAGTTTCGAAGGTACCAGGGCTTAAATTCTGAATGCAGGACCAGGGTGTTTCTGTTTGCGAAGGCTCGAAGTCTGTGAGAGTCGTCTCAACTGCATCCGACCATCTGTCGGAGGCCTGAGGGTAATTCACAAGAGGACTGAGATTAAGAAAGAGGCTGGAACAGGATGAGGTGGCAAAGAAACGTGGAACAATGACAGGAAGCGAGATTGAAGAAGACAGACGGGGGATCGATTTAGGTTTCGCTTCCTGGGACGAAGCTGCGGAGGTATCAAAACCGCAGTGTAAAGACTGTCATCTCATTGGGAGTCGATTTGAATGCAATGCTTCCCTTGTGGAGTCGCATGATCTGTCGGGATAGACTCAAGCCGATGCCTGAGCCGCCTCTCTTGGTCGTGAAGAAGGGCGTGAAGATTTTCTCCTTGACTTGCTCCGGGATACCCGGCCCGTTGTCTGCTGCCCGGATAAGCACCCTCCCTCCTTCATCCAGTCCGGAGCTGAGTTCGATGGTCCCATTCGACCTCCCCTCCAGCATCTCCACAGAATTCAGGACCAGATTTATCAGAACCTGTTCCATCAATTGAGGATCAGCGGTCAGTTCAAGACTCTTCGGATCCACCCTGATTCTCAAGTTTATACCACTCTCGTCTAACTGGTTCTTGAAAAGCTGTGCCACTCGCTCCAGCAGTTCTGAGACTCCGAATATCTCGAAATTGGGTTTTGGGATTTTTGTCAGGTGTCGGTATGCATCGATGAAGTGCAGAAGCCCCTTGCTCCGTTTCTGAATGGTTGCCGCGGCTTCCCGGATGTCCTCTCTGGTTTCCACGTTGAGCTGCGCTGAATCCTCGGTCCCGGATTCCTGTGACTGTTTCACCAAGTCACCCACTGTCGAGGCGAGGGACGCTATAGGCGTGACCGAGTTCATTATCTCATGGGTGAGGACCCGGATCAACTTCTGCCACGCGGCCATCTCTTGCTCGGCCAGTTCGTTTTCAATGTCCTGCATGGAGACAAGAGTAATGGTGCGCTGCGGAATCCTGAACTCGGTTGGATATACGGCAAGGGTAAGGCTTGCATCGCCATGGTCGATCTTCACCAGTACCTTCTCTCCCGGCCTGCAACTTGTGAGCGTTTCCACCAGAGGCGAGTAAGACGATTTCAGCGAATTGATACTACGCAGGTGAGTTACCCGCAGGAGTCTCTTTGCTGCGTTGTTTATTAAGTCGACGTTACCGGTTTGATCGAAAGACAAAATTCCCAGTCCGATGTGTTGAACCAGGGTCTGAAGATACCGGTACTGAGTCTCCTTCTCCGATCGAGCCTTATGGAACTCGGAAATTACGTCGGCGAAGGCCGCATTCAACTTCTCAAAGGAGGAACCCCTCTGACCGCTGGTAAAGGCTTGAGAGAAGTCAGAATACTTTATGGAAGCGAGGAATCTGGTCAGATCCCTGTTGGTCTTATCCACGTAGTGAACCAGCGAGACTACCTGGGCTACGATTGTCGCCCCGACGATGAGGCTGGTCGCCACAAGTGAGGTCTCACTGATCAGGTAAACCAACAGGAGTATCGTGGCGGCAAGGATTATGATCCTCAGCACGCAAATTAAACGAAAGGATTTAAAGACCATATTTCTGCATTCTTCGATAAAGTGACGTTCTGGTCAGGCCGAGTTCCTTTGCCGCGTGGGATATGTTGCCCTGGTGCTTAATCAGAACCGCACGGATTACCTTCTCCTCAACTTCGCCCAGATTGTAAGTGTCGAGCGGCACCCCATCCCTTGTGGTTTTTGAATCGGGCAGAAAGAAGTCTCCCGGGCCCAGGGCTTCCGAATCGCTCATGATCACTGCTCTCTCCACCGCGTGCCGCAGCTCCCGAACGTTCCCCGGCCAATGATACTTCCCGAGCCTTTTTAAGGTCGATGCCTGAATCCTCTTGGTTGACTTTTTGTATTTCCTGCAATACATGTCCAGGAAGTGACTGACCAGGAGGGGAATATCCTCTGCGCGCTCTCGGAGAGGCGGAAGTTCTATCTCCACGGTGTTGATTCGATAGAGCAGATCCTGGCGGAAGCGGTTTTCCTCCACCATATCATGGATTTGCATGTTAGTAGCACAGATCAGCCTGATGTCTACGGGTATGGGCGTGTTGGAACCCAGCCGGGTCACCAGACGATTCTGCAGAGCTGCCAGAAGCTTCGCCTGAAGCGGCAGATTAAGATTGCCGATCTCATCCAAGAAGAGGGTGCCGCCTGAGGCCATCTCAAACCTTCCCGCGCGGTTTTCCTTAGCATCCGTGAACGCACCTTTAAGATGACCGAACAGTTCGCTCTCAAAGAGGGTGTCTGGTACGGCACCCATGTCTACGGAAATGAAGGCCTCATCCGACCTAGAGGATTGCCGATGAATCTCCCTTGCCACCAGTTCCTTTCCGGTACCGTTTTCCCCTAAGATCAAGACGTTTGCGTCGGTTCGGGCAACCTTACTTACGGTGGTGAAAACCCGATTCATAGCCGCGGAATCTCCGATGAAATCGTGGAACTTCTGGTCAAGGTCAGCGTAAAGTTGTTTCTCTCTGGATTTGAGACTCTCCACCTTGGCTTGTGACCGTCGAAGCTTCATTCCTGCAGAGATGGTTGCCAAGAGCTTTTCATTCTGCCACGGCTTCTGCACGAAATCGAATGCTCCAGCCTTTATGGCCTGCACCGCCATCTCAACATCTCCGTACGCCGTGATCAGGATGACCACGGTCATGGGATCCATCTCCAGGATTCTGTCCAGCCATTGAAATCCTTCCTGGCCACTGGAGACATCCCGGGCGAAATTCATGTCCAGGAGAATCACGTCATAGTTCTCCCTGTCCAAGAGAGAGGCAAGCCTTTCAGGTTCCTTCTCAGTATGAACCAGTGACATGTGCCGTTTCAAGAGTAGCCGGGCTGCCCTCAACACATCCTCATCGTCATCAACCACTAATATCTTGCCTGGTCTGATATCGGTCATTTCAATTTCCACAAAATACGAGCACCTGAGCGATGTCAGGCAACTTGCGCTGAAGATTCAGGTTCACCTCCCGCGTCAGGTTGACGCCTTTTTCCCTTCCTTATTATACTGTACGAAACCGAACAGCATTTGTTTCATTATCGTATACCTGTTTCGGGGAGAGTTCTGCCGATCCGTTTGATTCCAAAGCACTTAGGTTTTTCGGCATCCTATTTGCGCCGTAAGGAAACGAAGACCAGATTAGGTTCTGGAGAAAACGAGTTTTTGAGATCCCTAATTTGGAGTTAGAAATGGAACGGCACGCAGAAAACAAAGGAATGATCAGCACTGAGTCGTTCTGGATTTCCGTCGCAA
>CAYFQZ010000254.1:0-1636 GCA_964345305.1 uncultured Ignavibacteria bacterium
AAGGATATCTGATCCGGGGGCGTAGCTGTACCTGGTCCCGTACAGTTCATCAAAGAACAACACGTGTGCCGAAAGCACGAACCCTAAACGACGAGAACGTACAAGCAATAGCCGCGATACTGAAAGTAATCTTTGACGAATTCCTCGAGGAAGTGTGGAATTCGACGACTCAAGATCAAATCCTTGATCGGTTAATCCGTTCTGCCGTATTGGCTCCCTACAGGGAGGAAGGTTCGCTTGCAGACAGGACAGCATTGGTGCGGATATGGAAGAAACTGCTCGAGACGCTCGGCTTACTATGGGTGGAGAACGAGACCGACATCATGATCACTGATGTTGGGCTCGATTTGCTCGGCGCCGCGCCTCAGGATAGAAGGCATGTTATTGAGGCACAGATTGTCAAGTACCAGTACCCTAATCCGAGTCTTCGCGGGGCGTACGCGGAGAGCTTTGGCGGGCTCCTCCCTCACGTCTTTCTTCTGCAGGTGCTGAAAGAGTGCGCCTATCGAATCGACCCGGTTGAGTACGAACTCTTCGTTAACCTTGCTCAATCGCAGGATGAGGTGGATAAAGTGGTTCGGTATATTCTCTCGTGGAGAGACATTGGCGATAGACAGCATGAAGAAATATTAGCCAGAGCACGCAACGTTGCGATGCAGCTCCAGTCCGACGATTCCGACGAAGCCGGACACTCCGGAGCACAGACACGTTTCACTCGGATTCATTGGGATGCAAGCTACCAGAAAGCGTTTTTCGCCTTTCCTGGGTACTTGGCTATCAAGGACGGTGTAATCACGTGCAGCGTCATCAAGAGAGTCAATGAACTCATAGAGAGAATCGTGCCAAACCTGAAGGTCACGACGTTTCGTACGATGGCGGATTGGTTTGCATACTATGGTAACCCCAAAGCCGGGCCGACATGGCTTACCTATCTGCTCTCGTTAGTCCAAGACGCTGTCACGAGAGCTGATATGGAGCGCGCGAAATCTGCGGTGGAACAACATAAGGATTTTCTCAATGAGACGGATGCTGCAAGCGTTGCCAGGGCCCAGATCGAGAAAGACATTGAGACATTTTACTGCGCACATCCTGATCTTCTTGAGAAGGGACTCGTACTGACGCACGACGGGCGGCAATATGCTACGCCTATAGGGAGAATTGACATGCTGTGTCTGAGCGAGGGAGGCGAATACGTAGTTGTTGAGATCAAGGCAGACGAGGCACGTGATTCGGCATTTGGCCAGATCCTGCGTTATATCGGGTGGGTCCACAGGAACATACCAAGAGCAGAGAATAATGTGCGCGGCATCATTTTGGCGTCCCAATTCCCGGAGAGTGCCCGATATTCAAGAATTGGTCTTCTGAAACCGGATTATCAGAAGTTTATTAAGTTTAAAGAGCATGGACTGAATGTACAGGATACCTAAGAAATCAAATTGGCCCGAGTTTTTCGTGAACAAGATCATCAACGACGATGCCCTTGGCGCTTTGTCAAAGATCCCAAGTGAGTGTGTGGCGCTCGCCATCACAAGCCCACCTTACTGGAATGTGGTCGATTATGGCATCCCTGGGCAGATCGGGCAAACCACCTATGAGGATTACTTGGCTGAATTGCTCCCGATCTGGCAGGAGACGG
>CAYFQZ010000255.1:0-3963 GCA_964345305.1 uncultured Ignavibacteria bacterium
CATTCTGATAAGAAGGCGTCGTATAAATGTTGGCGGGATATCAACAGCCGGGGTCGTGCTCCCACGTAACGGGCGCTACTGACCGTTACCGGTGGGGGCATTTCTTTTTGAGATCAACATGAGAAAAGACGGAGACAAGAGGAGGAGAGCGTGGATGCGGCTGGTTGCCATTCTTTTGGTCCTGCTCGGAGTGGTACTGGTTGCCCTGGTCATGCTCAGCCTTCCACCGGGAGAGAAGATAATTAAAGGACTGGCTGAGCGGAAGCTGACGCAGTATCTGCAGCTTCAGGTGAAGATCGGGAGGCTGGAAACCAATCTCTTTTCACGTGTGCAGATTGACCATCTTCAGTTCCGCAGGGTGAAGGAGGGGGAAAGCCGCCAGATCCTCAGCCTCGACCGCGCCAGGCTGAATTTCAACGCCTTCGATCTGTTATGGCACGGCCTCTCTATCCGCTCGGTGGATCTGCAAGGCCTTGCCTTACGCGTCAGCCGGGACAGCTCGGGGTCATACGACCTGCCCCTGCCGGGGCCGCCGGCCGAACCTAAACCTGCGACCGATTCGGCGGCGCTTCCTCTCCCCCTGCCTTTCGAGCGTCTGAGCCTGAAGGACGTGAATGTCACCTACCTGGACCAATCTTTCCCGCAGAAGGCCATTTCCTTGTCGGGTCTGGACGTATTGATCCAACCCGGCGGCGAATATGCTTACTCCTACTCCATATCTATGGACTCGATCTCAGCACACCATCAAGATATTCCCTTCTCCGGCAGCGACCTGCGGATGAATGGCTGGTTAGACCGGCACCAGTTGAAGCTGGATTCGCTGTCCCTGCTGCTCTCGGATATGCAGCTTGCAGGCAGCGGGGATCTTCTTTTCCGGCACGACAGGATCGCTGTCGACGGTGATCTCTCCGTGAAGGGAGATCCCCACACGCTGGTTGAGTCCTCCCGTCAACTTCTGGGAGACAAGGTTCCAGCCGTCGGAGGAGAGCTTGATCTGGCCCTAAAGCTGGGGGGTTCTCTGGAGGATCTGGACGTGGGCCTGGAGTTGAAGAGTCCTCTTCTGGATGTCGGCGGGCATCCTGTCAGGGATTTAATATTTCTAGCCCATTTGGACTCCAGCTTCGCGACTCTGAATCGCCTCAGCTTGAAAACTCTGGAAGGGAGCATCTCCGGTCAAGGTAGACTGGCCCTGGACACCACATCGGCTTTTGAGTTCTCTGGATCAATCGACCGGATCAGTTTGGCGAATGCCTGGCAATCATGGTTCCATCAGCCCTCACCCTACGGAGGAAGAATCAGCGGATCGCTGCGCGCGTCAGGGGGACTAAAAGATCCGGCCGGCTGGTCGGCTCTGGCTGACATATCGCTCAAGAATCTGAAGTATCAGTCCAAGCCGGTGCCTGACATCTCGGTGAGTTTGAGCTTTCGGGAGAGCGTCCTCGATTTTCGCCTCAGCCAGAATGAATCGGAAGTGTCAGCCAAGCTCAAGCTGCAAGACGAGCAGCTCGAGGGGCGATTCTCAGGACAGATTCGGAGGATCGAGCCTTTGGCTGGGCTGATGGACCTCCACGAGCTGAAAGGAAAACTCCAAATCCAGGGGGAGATCAAGGGAAGGCTCAACTCTCCGGAAATCAGCACACGGGTCGAGGGAAGGGAGATAAGATATCAGAATTTCCCGGTGGATAGTCTGACCGTCAGCCTTCTTTATCGGCAGAACAAGCCGGAGATCAAAGAGCTTCGCCTCTATGGAAACTTGGATCCCATCGATACTCTGCAGCCGCCATTTCATCTTGCCAACATCGGGGGGGCCATTACCTACAGCGGGCAGGCCAGCGGTCCCGTAGATGAACTGGTGGGAGGAATCCAGGTGGAGCTGCTGAAACCCAGATACGGTGAGATCTATTTCAACCGAGGGATTTTGGATGTTGCTTTGGGCGGCAAGCGAGTGCGCCTGTCATCTTTGCGAGTGTGGAACGATTCGCTCCTTGTCCAAGGCACTGGGGAGTTTGATGTGACCTCCTCAAGAGGAACCGTCGAGATGCTTCTGCTGCCGCCTCCTCCTGATTCAATCGAAGCGGAGTCGGATCAAGAGATCGAGATGGCATTGTTGGGAAAGATGGTGGCCAAGATTGATCTCTCTGACCCGAAAGGTATGTCGATTATCGCTCGCGGTGATAGATTGAACCTGGGCAGAATACAATACTTGCTTCCTCAACCTCCTGATGTCGATGGATCGGCGGAGTTTCACCTGAGCCTGTTGGGCGGGATGGAGAGTCCTCACCTCGAGTTAGGTTTTCTTGTTGATCGTCTCCGTCTCCAGCAGATAAAGGTGGACTCCCTGAGGGGACAGGTGGCCCTGGAGGGAGAGGTCTTAAAGCTTGAGGATCTGTGGTTGTATGATCAGGACCACCATTCCTGGATCACTGCAACCGTTGGACTGGAGAGAACAAAGGAGAGAAGTTTCACTGTCGCCAAGAACAGCCGGTTCGAAGGTCAGGCCAGGGGCAGGGATTTCGATCTTCGTCTGCTCAACCCATTTCTCCCCGGGGACCTGCAGGTGCTTTCGGGGCGCGGCTCCTATGATTTTAGCTGGGACGGAACCTTGGCCAATCCGCATCCGGCGGGTCAACTTACGCTCGAAGATGGTTCAGTCAGAACCGCTGCCGATGCCCCCGCGGTGGAAGAGATAGTCCTGCGCGCATCAATTCAGGATTCCCTGCTGAAAGTTGATCAGCTCACTGGCAGGGCGGGCGACATTCCTTTTTCGCTGGAGGCAAGAATCCTTTCGTCTTCAGGCCGCACCTTCGACGTGAAAACCAGCCTGTCGGTCTCCGATTTCGGCAGTCTGGTGGCAGAAGGCCTCATCTGGCCTGACTCACTCCGCTTGGGCGCTCAGATCAAGAACATGGAACTTGCCACCCTCGGACCATTCTTGCCCGATCTGCAGAACCCGGGCGGAACTTTGAACCTCCAGATGTCGATCAGCGGTCCGAACTCAGATCCAGAGCTTGAGGGCAAGGTGGAGATTCGCGGGCTTACAATGCAGCCTGTCGGGCTGGACGCGCCCTTGGAGCAGGGCGTGGTCAAGATAAACTTCAATCGAAACGAGGTTTCGATCGACTCGGTGCTTCTTCGCTTGAACCGGGGCACCATCTTCGTCTGGGGCAGCATGACGCATGATTTAGGACAGGTAGTTAGCCTCGATGTGAAGGCTAAGATAGACAGTGTCGGAATTGAACGCCCCAAGCAGGCCACCGTCCTGATCAAGGGTGCCAGCTTCAGCTATCATAACCAGAACGGCTACTATCTTCTGGACGGTGATATTTCCTTGGGAGAGTCGCGCATGCTGGCCAACTTCAGACCCCAATCGATCCTCCCCTTCGCCCAGGCGGTGGAGAGGCCTCCGCAGCAGCTGCCCCTGCTGCTGCAAAAGACCCGAATGGACATGCGGCTGCGGGAAAGCGATCAGATCTGGGTGGACAACAATCTGGCTCGACTGCGCCTGCATACCGAGCTGGAGGTGATCGGCTCCCCCGCACAACCCAACTTGACCGGAAGGGTGACGGTGGAGGAAGGGTACGTGCTGTATCTGGACAGGAAATTCAAGATCAAGCAAGGGGTGGTCGACTTCATCGATCCGAACAAGCTGAATCCCATCATCGATCTGAGGGCGGAGACCACGGTGAGGACCTATCGAGCCACCGAGACCATTCCCTATCTGATTGCGCTCACCATCACCGGTCCCTTGGACGAGGTGGTGGTGGATTTATCCTCCGACCCGCCGCAGGATAAGTCCAACATCATCTCCCTTCTGACCGTGGGGGCCACCCGGGAGGAGCTTACCGGCAAAGACGCAGAGGGCAAGGGCGCATCCTCCGCCCTGCTGGAGCGAGCCCAGTCCCTTTCCAGCCAGAAGATCGCAGGCTTCACCTCCCGGAAAGTAGGTTCCCTTCTGGGACTGGA
>CAYFQZ010000256.1:0-7683 GCA_964345305.1 uncultured Ignavibacteria bacterium
CTCGGTGGTCGCCGTATCATTAAAAAAGAAGGAGAGATTTCCCGGCGAGGTGGGGGAGAAAAACGCCCGGGCCATTCAAAAGGCCTATGATATGATGAAGGGAGGAGAACATGACTAAGCCGGAGGGAGTCGCCGTCAAGCCGGGATCAAGTAAGGAATACAAGACCGGAAGCTGGAGAGTCAAGAAGCCGGTGTTTAAACACGATAAGTGCACCGACTGCCGCGTGTGCGTGATGGTCTGCCCGGACGGAGTGATCTTCGGCCAAGATAAGAAGTACTGGGCGGATATGGAGTTTTGTAAGGGTTGTGGCATCTGCGCCGAGGAATGCCCGGTCGACGACATCGAGATGGAACTGGAGGTGAGATAATGAAAAAGGTGATAGAGGGATCGATGGCGGTGGCGGAGGCGGTGAAGGTTTGCCGCCCGCACGTGATCTCCGCTTATCCCATCACTCCGCAGACCCACATCGTGGAGGATTTGTCCCAGATGGTGGCTGACGGGGACCTGAAGGCGGAGCTGATAAACGTGGAGAGTGAGTTCGGTGCCGCCTCTGTGATTTTGGGAGCGTCGGCTGCAGGTGCCAGGGCGTACTCCGCTACGACGTCCCAAGGGCTCCTGCTGATGGCTGAGGTTCTGTTTAATATCGCCGGCCTGCGGCTTCCGGTATCCATCACCGTGGCCAACCGCGCGGTTTCCGCGCCCATAAACATCTGGAACGACCACCAGGATGCCATGACTGTAAGGGACTCCGGATGGATACAGCTCTATGCCGAGGACTGCCAGGAGGTGCACGACATGCAGCTTCAGGCTTACAGGATCGCAGAGAAAGCGGAGATCTCGCTGCCGGTGCTGATCAACATGGATGGGTTTATCTTGACTCATGCTTTCGAGCCGGTGGAGCTGATCGATCAGAAGGCGGCGGATGAGTTTCTCCCGCCTTACAAGCCGGAGAAATACCTGAACGTCAAGGACCCGGTTACCTTTGGAATTCTGGCAGAGCCGCCATACTATGCGGAGACCAGATACCGACTGCAGCAGGCCATCGAAGCCTCCAAACAGGTGATCGAACAGGTGGCAGATGATTTCAACAAGAAGTTTGGTCGATATGCCGGTGGTCTGGTGGACAAATACAGGTTAGATGGCGCCCGGACAGCTCTGGTAGGAATGGGTTCTATAGTGGGCACCATGAGAGAGGCGGTGGACCGGATGAGGGAGCAGGGAGAGAAGGTGGGATTGCTCAAAGTGCGAGCCTTCCGACCGTTCCCCAGGGAAGCCATCTGCGATGCGCTGAAGGACGTGGATACCGTCGTGGTCATGGAAAAAGCCATATCCCTGGGATTGGGCGGGATACTGCTCAACGAGATGAAATCCGCTTTCTATGGCAGCAAAAAACAGCCCAGGCTGTGCGGAGCCATTCTGGGACTGGGAGGCAGAGACGTCCCGACCAAGTCCATAGTCCGGACGACCAACAAAGCCAAGACCGAAACCTTTGAGGACCACTTCGTGGATTTGAGAGAAGAGCTGATCGGAATCGGCGAGTGATGGGATAATGAGTTTTTCGGAAAGGAAGAAGATGAAATGAGCGAGAAGACCCCAACTACGAAGAAGAAGGAGCCGATCAAGGAGAGCCTGGTCACTCCCGGACATCGTGCCTGTGCGGGCTGCGGCGAGCTTCTGGCAGCCAGGTTGGTCATGAACGCCGCAGGGGAAAACACGATCGCCACCTGCGCCACCGGATGTCTGGAAGTGGTCTCGTCTGCCTATCCGCAGTCTGCCTGGAAGGTGCCATGGATACACTCTTTGTTCGAAAACCCGGCGGCGGTAGCTGCTGGTATCGAGGCGGCACTGAAAGCCATGGGACGGGAGAATGAAGCCTTTATCATAGCTCAGGGCGGAGACGGTTCGACCGCAGACATCGGAATCGGATGTCTATCCGGCATGCTGGAACGTGGACATAACATCCTGTATGTGTGCTATGACAACGAGGCGTACATGAACACCGGAGTTCAGAGGAGCGGGCTTACTCCTTTCGAAGCTTCCACCACCACGGCTCCGTCGGGCAAAGTCTCATGGGGAAAACCGACGGATAAAAAGCCCATGCTGGAGATAGCCGCCGCGCACGGTATACCTTATGCGGCCACGGCATCGGTTGGATACTACAGAGACTTGGAGAAAAAGGTGAAGAAGGCCCTGAGCATTAAGGGACCCAAGTACCTCCAGATCCACTGTCCATGTCCTTTGGGATGGATACACGATCCCGCTTTGACCATAAAGGTCGGGCAGACGGCAGTTCAGACCGGCCTGATCCCCCTGGTGGAGATAGAGTACGGCAAGATCACCGGGGTCAGGAAGATAGCCAAGAAGAAGCCGGTGGAGGAATACCTGAAGCTCCAGGGAAGGTTCAAGCATCTTTTCAAGAAGCCGGGCGGCGAAGAGGAAATCAAAAGAATTCAGGCAATCGCTGATGCCAACATCGAGAAGTATCACTTGGTGTGAGCCGAGCTGGAAAGATAGAGCGGGCGCGAGCATCATTTTGCGCTCGCCTTTTATTCTTCTTCAAGCTGCCGACGGGTGGTAATCGGTGTCGGCAAAAAGTGAAACTTTTCACAAATTTCGCTTGATTTTGAGGGTCCGTCTGCGTAAGTTAGAACTTAAGATACCGTCTTTACATTGCGCGGCAACCAGCGGAGCAAACTGAGTTCTTCTGTTGAATCAAAGTGGGAAAGCGACTGAGGGACATGGTTAATTGGTACCCGGCCACCAGCTTTTAGCAAAAACCAGGTCTCAGGGATGATATGGAGGATGAGACCAGGCTTTTCCGACCGCGTTGCTTTTATTCCGCAGCAGGTCAAATGGAGGTAGGGAGGAAATGCTGAGTAAAGAGGAACTGATAGCCAAGGCCAAGAAGCCGGGCCAGGATGCCATGAGACTGCATCCTTACTATCAGGGTAAGATTGAAACGGCTCCCAAGTGTGTCATCAGAAATTTCGATGATTTTGCCATCTGGTATACTCCTGGCGTGGCCCAACCGTGCAAAGACATAGACAAACACCACGAGAAGGTGTGGGAGCACACCAACAAGGCCAACACCGTGGCGGTCATCTCGGACGGAACCAGGGTGCTCGGATTGGGCGACATCGGACCTGAAGCAGGACTTCCAGTGATGGAAGGCAAGGCGCTGTTATTTAAGTACTTGGGTGGAGTAGATGTGTATCCACTCTGTCTGGACACTAAAGATCCGGACGAGTTCATTCGGGTGGTCAAGATCCTGCAGCCATCTTTCGGAGGGATCAACCTGGAGGACATAGCCCAGCCCAAGTGTTTTCACATCCTGGATACCCTCAGACACGAGGCGCGGATTCCGGTATGGCATGACGATCAGCAGGGGACCGCGTGCGTCACCGTGGCCGCACTCATTAATGCGCTGAAAATGGTAGGCAAAAGAATGGACCAGATCAATGTGTCCATGATCGGAGCTGGCGCCGCCAGCGTGGCGACGCTGCGAGTAATGATCGCCGCCGGCGTGGATCCCGCTCACGTGATCATGTGCGACATAGATGGCATACTCTATCCGGAAAGAACCAAGTACAAAAGGGGGGACCCGCGGTACAACTTCTGCCGGATCACCAACCAGGAGGGAAGGAGAGGGGGAATACCCGAGACCATGAGGGATACCGATGTCTGCATAGCTTACTCGGCACCGGGACCGGACGTGATCAAGAAGGAGTGGGTCGCCTCCATGAAGAAGGATGCTGTAGTGTTTGCCTGCGCCAATCCCGTTCCGGAGATATGGCCCTGGGATGCCAAGGAGGCGGGCGCCAGAATCGTGGCCACCGGGAGGTCGGACTTCCCCAACCAGGTGAACAACTCACTGGGCTTCCCGGGTATCTTTCGCGGAGTTTTGGATGTGAGGGCGAGCACAATCACCGACGAGATGGTTATAGCTGCAGCCATGGAGCTGGCAAACACGGCGAAAGACAAGGGCATGCACGAGGACCATCTGATACCCACCATGGATGAATGGGAAGTCTATCCCAGAGAAGCAGTGGCGGTGGGCTTGAAAGCGATAGAGCAGGGTGTGGCCAACATTAGGGCCTCGAAAGAAGAGCTGTTCGAGCGGGCCTCAAAGATCATAAGGCGGGCCAGGGATCAAGCCAAGGTGTTGATGGATTCTGGCATAATTCCGCCAGCCCCTCCAGAGGAGGAGTGACAAAAGGAGCTACGACGACAATACGCCGTTCCGATTCAAAAAACATCTGGCACCAAAAAAAGGAGTTAAGCATGTCAGCTGTGGAAAGGGTGGATCTGACCCAAAAACCTTATAAGGTTAAGTACATAACTGATCCCACGCAGAAGGAACTGCGAGAGATGGCCCTCAAGCATACGCCATCCATAATGACAACTGCTTACGGCAACGTCAACAAGATGACCCGGCTGAAGGCCAGGATGGCCAAGTTGACCTACTGCATCGCGCTGGAGTCGGAGAAGGGCAACTTCTCCGGAAACGTAATCAATCCGGCAAAGGCGCGCGAGCTGATAGAGAGGCAGAAGGCTTACGTCGAGAAGCAGGGAATGCTGATCGAGATCAACGGGTACTATGGATACGGAGAAGGTGCGGTTCCGGTCCAGTGGCTTTACACAGAAGAAGCGGCCAACGTGGCAGGAATGCAGCAGGTGCTGGCTTTCTCGCGTTCTGCCATTGAGACCAAAGAAGAGCTTCAACAGCCTTTCAGTCCAATGTTTCGGCTGGTCTATGCTGCAGGAATGAAGCTGGAGGACATGCCGGGTAACCTGGCCATCGTCGTGGATTTAGACAACTGGACCACTCACGTGATGGGGTCGGATTACTTCGGCGAGACCAAGAAGGGCGCTCTGCGGATGCTGAACGAGCACGTTTATCGACTGGGCGGTCTGGTTCTTCATGCCGGTGCCAAGAAGGTCACCATAGATGGGAAAGACATGACCATGGGCATCATGGGCCTCTCGGGCACGGGCAAGACCACGACCACCTTCAGCAAACAGGGCGAACTGGCACAGCCCATCCAGGACGATATGATCGTCATCTGGCCGAATGGGAAGGTTACCATAACTGAGAACGGGTGCTTCGCCAAGACCTTCGGGCTCACGCCCCAGACTGAGCCTGTGCTCTATGCTGGCTCCACACACCCGGAGGCATGGGTGGAAAACGTCTTCCCCAATCCCGACGGCACCTATGATTTCAGTAAAACGCGGCTTACCCCGGATGAGGTGGCACGCTTAAAGGATATTCTTATTGAGACCGGCGCTCCGTCCCGGAACGTTGAGGACTTCATAAGCGGCAAGGTCAAGATCGACGACGTGGTGGACGAATACGACATCCCCGAGGACGGATGGGACTTCACCGTGTGGACTCAAAACGGAAGGTCCATTATTCCCATGAGGGCGATAAAGGACGCTGCCAGCTTCGACAACATACCGCCGCTGAGGTCGCTGGGAATTCTGAATCGGGATGAGGGCCCGGAAGCAGCTGTTCCGGGAATAGTCCGTCTCGGCACGCCGGAATTGGCGGCCGGTTACTTCATGCTGGGAGAGACCTCCAAGACCTCGGCTGCAGGGAAAGAGAGAGGGAAGACGCGCTCGCCATTCACCCAACCATTCTTCACCAGTCCGTTCGGACTTCAGGCCAAGAGGTTCGGGGAGTTGGCCGAAAAGCTGCCGGGTCTGCAGACTTGGCTTATGAATACCGGATACGTGGGCGGAGATCAGAAGGATGAGGAGAAGGGAGAGGCGCTAAAGGTGAAGATCCGCCATTCCTCCGCCATGCTTGAGGCCATGCTTTCGGGAAAGATTAGGTGGAAGAGGGATCCCGACTTCGGCTACGAGATCGTGGATGTGGATGCTCCGGAAAGCGCGGAGCTGGTGAGCAGGGTACCGAAAGAGATCCTCAATCCCAAGGTCTTCTTCGAAAATAAAGGCCGCGGAGACTTGTACAAGACCTGGGTAGAGAAGATGAAGACAGAACGCGAGGCCTTCTTGAAGAAGTTCGACGTAGATTCGAACATCGTGCAGGCTGTAGCAAGTAGATAGCAGTCAATATACTTTGCTTTACCTCACCCCTGTGGTCCCCTCTCCGCCAAGCGGAGAGGGGACGGGGCGAGGCCACTGTTAGCGGTTGCGGTATCCACAACAATGAAGAGCAAGAAGACAAAGGGGCTGGTGATCGTCTACACCGGTGACGGAAAGGGCAAGACCACCGCCGCCCTGGGCATGGCCCTGCGGGCTGCAGGCCATGGCATGAAGGTCCTGATTATCCAATTCATAAAGAGCTACAAGAGATACGGCGAACTGAAGTTCGTCAAGAAATATGATTGCGGCATCGAGATCAGAACTATGGGGAAGGGATACGTCAAGATCAAAGGCGATATCCATCCCCTTGAGGAGCATGTGAAGGCCGCAAAGAAGACGCTGGAGTCTGCCCGAGAGCAGATTCACTCAGGGAAGTATGACATAGTCGTCCTGGACGAAATCAACATCGCTTTAGACAAGAAGCTCCTCACGGTAAGAGAAGTAACAAACCTGATTGGACAAAAGCCTCCCCACGTGCACCTGGTGCTCACAGGTAGAAATGCCCCCAAAAAGCTGATTCAGCTTGCCGATTTAGTCTCCGAAGTAAAAGAGATCAAGCATGCCTTCAACAAAGGCATAGCCGCCCAAAAAGGCATAGAGAACTAGACAAATCAGGGCAGGCCGATCTTAGCAATGTAGCGTCCGAGCCTGTCCCGCCAAGGGCGGGGCTTGTCTCGGACGAAGTGGGATCAAATGAAAAAGCGTCGCACACCCTTCGGCTTCGCTTAGGGCGGGCAGAGTTGCGACGCTACATCTTCCCCCCCACCCTCGTTGGCAACGGACACCTTCCTAGACGGGCCGTCTGGCCCGACGGATCTTCGATGTCCGTTACCTAATGCGTCACGCAGACGGTGTTCAGGACGAACGGAGAGATTATCGCTATTCCAGTTGCTTTCAAGCAACTGATAAAGCAAGTTCTATATCTATCGGGCTTCAGCCACATCATTTTCGCATAGCTATTCAAACCGGCTGCCGGGCTTGTTATGTGGCTGAAGCCAGTCAGTTTATAGTTTCTTCTACCAGTTCACTAAAGTGAACTGCAATTGATTTGCCTTGCTTGATCCATTCGGGCGTTTGGATAAGGAAGCGAATATTTCTGACACTTCTGTCTGTCAGATTTCAAGATCAGCCGCTATGGCCACAGAACACCTGACGTACCTACCATTCCTAAGCTGGGATCCGCCCAGTCCAGCAAGCAGACCCTCCTGAGGCGGGCAGGCGGGCCACGCGCACGCGCCTGCGCCAGAAAACATTACGTCTGGGACAGGGTGTTCAGGACGAGCGGAGAGATTCTCTTTATTGCAGTTGCTTTCAAGCAACTGATAAAACAAGTTCTGTATCTATCGGGCTTTAGCCACATCGTTTTCGCATAGCTATTCAAACCGGCTGCCGGGTTTGTTATGTGGCTAAAGCCAATCAGTTTGTGTTCTCATTTATCGGACAGGGTGTCCGTGACGAACGGGAAGTTTAAAACTTCATCAAAGATCTCTCATAATCCTCTATGATGTATCTCCTTCCTTTTTGAACAATTTTATGGCCCTCTGATTCCAAACGTTTCTTTTGAGCATCGATCCCCC
>CAYFQZ010000257.1:0-4702 GCA_964345305.1 uncultured Ignavibacteria bacterium
TCCGCAGTGGACTAAAGACGATAGCCAAAGCACTCACAATCCGCACCCAACAAAGCATCCCCTGGTTGCGCCCCTACGAAGGTAAGATTCTGAGGACAAAAATTGACCTCCAGCAGGAACTCCCCGATCTCCACATCGTTCCGAATCAAGACGGGGATTTCGGCAAGTTCCGTCACAAGGTGGCTGGCCGTGTCGATCTTGACCGAGGCCAAGGTGCTCTTTCCCGCCGGAAAAGAGGCAACCCGATCCGGCTCGCCGCTGCCCCTGACAGAACCAGGGCCGAGCACCAAAAGAACACTCAGCAGGCAGACAACCAGTAGCACCTGCCCTGGAACCGATCCGGGTCTTAAGGAATACATAGCGACCCTCCGCGGTTTGAGGTTAAAGGTTTTTAGTTTGTAAAAACCTTTAGCAAAGGGTCATAGAATATAAACATCCCTTCTTTGGGGTCCTGTTTCAATGTAACAACTCCTGGCCCATCTGTCAAGCACTTTTTCCAGTTCTTTTACACTGACCCTTTTTCATTTGCATCCCTTCGCGTCTCACTTGCGGTTATGATTTTCCTTTACAATCGCCTTTCATTCAGTTACATTAACTGTGCGATCATTCGATCAGCCGACCAGGTCATCTCGGACATTCGAAGCCGCCAATTATGAAAGACAAAGAACTAATACAGAAAGCAAAAAGGGCCAGGCTCAGAGCTTACGCTCCGTACTCCAAGTTCAAGGTGGGCGCTGCCCTTTTGACCAAGAACGGAAAAGTCTACACCGGTGCAAACGTAGAGAATTCCATCTTCGGCCTGACCGTCTGCGCAGAGAGGGTCGCAGTTCTCAAGGCCGCCAACAGAAGCGATAAGGACTTCGTCAAGATCGCAGTGGTGGCCGACAAGAATCCGCCGATCACTCCCTGCGGCGCGTGCAGGCAGGTGCTTTCCGAGTTCGTTGAAGACTTGAAGATCATCTGTGGGAATCTGCAGGGGAAGATACGAAGATACTCTCTGAAGGAGCTTCTGCCGAAGGCATTCGAAAAGCGGTCAACGGATGGAGCGAATTGAACAGATAAAATAATCCACCCGGTGATGGGCATACCCTGAGATGCCTTTGATCCGTTTGATCTGAGCAGGAGATATGGATGGACATAGCCAGGTTGATAGATCAATCTCTTTTGAAGCCGGACGCCACCAGACAGCAGATTGAAAGACTCTGCGTGCAGGGACGCGAGTACAACTTCATCAGCATAGTGGTAAATCCCGTCTGGGTAAGACACTGCAAGGATATTCTCGGAGGCACGACCGTTAGGGTCTGCACGGTCTCCGGTTTCCCTCTGGGAGCCAGCAAACCCGAGGTCAAAGCGCGGGAGGCCGAGGTCGCCGTCCGCGATGGAGCAGACGAAATCGACATGGTGATGAACGTGGGAGCCTTCAAGACCGGAGACTTCATGCTGGTGGAAAAAGAGATCAAGGACGTACGCGCAGCCATCGGAGAGGAGAAGACGCTGAAGGTGATAATCGAAGCTGGCACCTTGACCAGGGAGGAGAAAACAAAGGCTGCGGAAATAGTTAGAGCCTGCGGTGCCGACTTTGTCAAGACCAACACCGGCTTCGGATATGGCGGTGCCACGGTGGAAGACGTAAGGTTGCTGAGGAAGGTGGTAGGAAAGGACTTTGGAGTGAAAGCTTCCGGAGGAATCCGAGATTACGCGACCGCCTCGAGCCTGATCGAGGCGGGAGCCAATAGGATTGGCACTTCCTCCGGAGTCAAAATCATCGAGGAAAGCCAGTCGGCCGGAACATAAGTTTTGGCTGCTGTTGGTCACGGACGGCTCGTCCGTGACGCTTACCTAGGGCGATGGACAAGGTATCCGTTGTTAGCGGAGGAGGAGAGCCGCTAAGTCAGTTGAATCGACAACCCTCTTCTTTGCTAATGTGGGTCGGGCTGCAAAGCTGCCCGATACCATAAGCAAACGTGAGCTTGAGACAACGACGGGCGAGCAAGAGAACCTGCTCGCCCGCTTTTCGTTTCAGTGCTCCTTCTTCAAGTCCAAACTCTCACTCATCTCACCACATACAGCACTCGCACCAGCAGTAGATTGGCGGAGTTACCGTGCAATACATGCACCAGGCAGTGCACCTGATGGCCTGAGTGCTGGGAGCGGTGAATGCCACCAATCCCAGAGCCATAGCCACCAGCGCAAACGCAAGCACCAGCACTCTGAGTTTAAGCAAGGACTTCATCATTCCCTATCACCTCCTTTCCGTCTGGGCCATCTCATCTGAAAATTCAGCCCGAATTCGTGCATTCGGGTAGGGCGAGCAAGAGGACCTGCTCGCCCAATCGACATTTGTGCTCATCCTACCAGCAGTACATGCAGCACTCGCACCAGCAGATGATAGGGGGGGTAATGGTGCAGTACATGCACCAGGCACAGCACGGCGGCCTGGCCTGGACCATGCTGGGAGCGTAGAGCGCGGCGAATCCGAAGACCATAGCCGCCAGAGCAAAGATAAGCACAAGGACCCTCAGCTTAAGCAACGACTTCATCATTCGGCATCACCTCCTTTCCGTTCTTTGTAACCGAAGGCCGGGTCAGGGGTTTTGTAGCCCGGTCTTATATCGGGCGAGCAGAGAAGCTGCCCGCCCGACCCAAACAGCTGTGCTCCTCGGCACCTGGCGCCAGTCTAAGGCCAGAGTGGCGGACAAGGACAGCACTCACACCAGCACCAGTAAGGTGGCTCGAGCATGCAGATCATGCACCAGCAGTCACACGGACCAGATGCATCCGCCGTGCCGGGGGCGTTGAGCACGGTGAAGCCCAGGACCAGTGCCAGCACGGCAAAGAGGAGCACAATAGCTTTGAACTTCCTGAGAAGCTTCATCCCATCTCACCTCCTTTCCCCGGCTTCGGTTCCTGCTTTTGGGTTTTGACTTGGCATTTTCAATTTGCGCCGGGGGAGCGCAAGAATCGCTCCCCCGACCTTTTCTGCGCTCCTGGTCACGCAACTCAACTCTTACGGGCCGGGAAAGGGAGGACAGGGAAAACATTCGTGCCAGCAAAGCGGAGGTCCTTCAATGGTACAGACCCAAACACAGCATATGGGGCCGGATGCCTGAGCAGTACCGGGACAATTAAGCACGGCGAATCCGATCACCAAGGCCAGCACCGCAAAGAGGAGCGCAATAGCTTTGAACTTCCTGAGAAGCCTCATCCCATCTCACCTCCTTCCCCAATCTTCGGTATTCCCGCTCCCTCTCAACTTGTGATGTTGACTCTCCTCCGAAGACAGTCACTGACTTTTCCCGTACGGACGCCTCTTAAGTTCACGGCTCATCCGCCGGGCGGGATTTCGGGCAGGTTCGACACTCCTCCCAGCAGGTAATGGGCGGCTCCATGGTACAATATAAAACCCAACAGCACCCACCCCTTCCAGCAGTGCCGGGAGCACTCAGCGTAACCAATCCCAGAATCAGAGGCAGCAGCGCAAAGAACAGCGCAAAAGCCCTAAGTCTTTTTAAAAACGTCATTCCCCAAGAGGGTTTCGCACATCCGATGCTTCGACTTCCCGCGAAGCCCGAAATGTGTTTTTCTTCCAGCCTGGCCCTCCCCCTTTCACCTGCCCTACTTGCCTCACAGGCAAACCAGGTAGCACATGTACGGTTTGGGACAGACCAGGAAACACTCAGCCGCGGAAGCGGTAAGATAGAACAAGCTCCAGGCGATCACCGTGAGGGCCACGACGATCACCATTGTTTTGATTCTCTTCACCAGTATCATCACTCTCACCCCTTCTTCACGACGCGGTTAACGCGCCGATCATCTCCTCGATTTCGGTTTTGTAATCTTCGGAAAGAGGTCCGGGCCAGACTTTTTTCACCGTACCGTTTTGGTCTATGAGCATGGTCTGAGGGATCACCTCGACCTTGTACTTGTCCAGAAGCGAGTAATCGGAAACCACCAGGACGGGAAACTCGAACTGGAACTTGTCCGCCAGCTCTTCGGTTTTTTCCTCTCCGGCCGTGGTGACTCCGAAGAACCTTAGCTTTGCGGATTTGTGCTGCTGATAAGCCTGCCTCCAGAACTCCACGTTGTGTTCGCAGGAGGGACAGGCCGTGGAAAACCAGAATAGAACCGTCTGTTCGGAGGACGGATATTCTATCTTCACCTCCTCACCGTTTCGATCAATCCCTACCAGTGGCGGAACCTTCTCCTGCGGATTTAGAACTTTGAATGGTCCCCGGCGGGCGGTCAGTGCGGAGCGAAGCTCTCGATTCTCCTTGACCAAAAGGAGAATCTCGACCGCCATCGCCAGTACCAAAACTACCAGGACGATGGACCACAGATTGGTTTTGACGAACGAGGGCTTTTCGGTCATTCTCTATCTCTCCTTGCTGAGCTTTTTCCGATTGAAGCGACTCCAGCCAACCTGGAGGATTTTTCTGCTATTCTGCCCGTGTGGGCGTGGTAAAGCTTGAGTATCTCCCTGACGTATCCGGGGCCGTTGAAGTAACCACAGGAGTGTAGGCCGTGAAGCTTGTTCCACAGGCATCCTCCGCTGCAGATGGGAAGGATGTCGCACCTGGAGCAAACCTCGTCCTCCATGGGATCCCAGGTCAGATAGTTGACCAGACCCGGATTGAACTCGATGGGCCTGGTTATGTGCCCTATCGCCTCATCCTTGTTTCCTACTGGATTCAAGCACTTGTGA
>CAYFQZ010000258.1:0-8483 GCA_964345305.1 uncultured Ignavibacteria bacterium
TCTTTCAAATTCTGGGTGGGGTATTTCGATTCCTGGCAGACGGGGGTAGGCGGTGGGTGTCCCCAGCCTCGATTCTCCAGAAAAATCTCGATGCGGACCTGTGATCTGCTGTCACGTGAGCCGGAGGTCGACTACCCCACCCCTTAAGGGATTCCTTTGGCAGGCTCTGGACCTGGTTCGTGGCTCCCGCCCCCTCCAGGAAATATAGTGAGTAGAGGTGGGGGGTAAGCCCAAAACAGGCCGAAACGGTGTCGGTCTCTCACATTTGCAAACGGACCCTTTTCAGCCCAATTCGTTGACCGTTAGAGCGTTAGAACCTCCTCCTCTGTCTCTCTAGTTAACCTTGTATACATATAGGTACGCTGATGGATGTGGCAAGGCCCTACCGCAAGTCTATTCTGGACAGGCGGTTATCTTTTCGTTGTCGTTATTTCCTTTCCGCCTTTTCCTTCATTTCCGGATAGAGATATGGGTCTGTCCTCGCAGCGTCGCACACATCAAGGCGCTTATCCTCAAACCCGCTGCGCTTGGCCACGGCACGATAGGTGAATCGAGCGTTGCTTTGACCCCCTTGAAGCTCGATCACATCGAATCCGGTCCTGCCTCGTTCAACATAGGTGCCATTGCAGTCGTCATTGAGTTGGATGAAGACTTTCATAGGGTTTCGTTCGTTTATGGTGACAGTCTCCAAAAAGAGGGGGTCAAGTTCGATGTGACATCGGCCTGCGCTGAGCCGTCCCTCACCGAAATCCTCAAACCAGTTCTCCGGGCTCTCCTGGCAGTAAAGAAGAGTCGGTCCTTTTGAGGTCTTCACTACGCAGCTTTTCGAGCCTGTGCCTGCCAGACCGTTCGAGTAATAGACGCCAGTGCCGCTACTACTGATGCCCCACACGCCCACCCCACTGCTGCTGACCCCTAATACGCCCATGTCGCTACTGCTGGAGCCGTATACGCCGCTGCTGGGGGTGCCGAGGACGCCATAGTTGCCACGGCTCTCGTGTTCCCCGTACACGGCGGAGCCGGTACCCCCCTCTATCACGTGGAACTTGTACCCCGGGCTGATCGTTGGGATGCCTACTCTTCCACGTATAAGTGTTCTTGCTTCATCTGACCATTGAATATAGAGATCTCCTACTGAGTCCCCACTGGCTTTTGCCATAATCTCATTATCATCAATGGCGATGTGTGCTCCTGTTGAAGGGCCCGTAATTAAGTAACCTGTATTTGGAATGGTGACTTTAACGTCAGTTCCCCCAACAACATGTAGCTTCACTCCAGGATCATCCGTCCCGATGCCGACATTGCCTTTGACCGGGACAAGCCGAGTATCACCGTCGGGAGAGATGTATGCAGCGAGATAACCGCCATACTGGTGGTTGAGGTTGAGCACCAAACACCTATTGGAGATAGATGACCCGATAACCCAACTCGTATCCCCACTGTGATCAAACCGCATATAGGCACTGCCATCCCCTTTGAGATGAAGGTTTGAGATTGGATTCGCCGTCCCGACACCGACCGCATCGGTGCTGTCCTTCAGCCTGACAACTGTGCCGTCGTCGACCCAGCCACCTCCCGTCTGAGAAGAAGTTGCCACAGTGGCACTGTCCGCAACCTTTGCACGGTAAGCATAACCCACGCTTACCATGGGCTTCAGCGGTCTCATTTCCGTGTCAGCTTCAACCTGCACACCCAGATACTTGATGTTTCCGTCGAACACCGTCTGTGGTATGGTATCCACGGCCCCCAAAAGAACGTTGAATATACCCTCCTTCACAGTAACTTCTGTTTGCGTTTCGGTCCAGTCCGCTGGCGAACCCAGGGTGTCGGGATAAATGGAAAAGGTCATCTGAACCGTGTCGTTAAGACAACCACCGCTAGCGGTAGTCAGCTTACCTTGATAATTAATCATGTGGGGAACGCCAGCAGATGAAACGGAGCAGAGGAGGAGACTTACTCCTCCAACGACCAGGAAAACAAAAGTGTTGCGTGCCATAAGGCACCTCCTCCAATTTAAGGGTTCATCTTTGGACGATACACGGCACACTTCGCCACCGAGATTTCAGGCCAATCCAAACATCGCTTTTTTTGTCGTCGAAGACAGGTTCGTCAGTCCATATCGATCAGCCAACACCCATGCGTGCTCGGCTCAATACGCCGGAGGACACGAACACATACCTCCTCTGGAAGCTCCAGAACGGGCCAGCTCGACACGGATCAAACATTTGACTTATGCTACTAATATATCCGTTTTTCTTGCATCCGCAAGAACAGTTTGGCGTGCGGATAAAGGAACTGCGTGGCCCCAGAAAAGAAGCAGGCCCCCTCCCGCTCACGCACAAGGGGGCCTTCGGGCCAAGAACCCGACGGTCGGTCAGATGAAAACACGTCGGCTTCGCAATTGGTGCTCCTTCCCTGACCTCCCTACTTTATGTGGACAAAGGGCCTGGGGGGGCGGTGGTCGGGCTGGGGCTGACGAAATTCTTGGAAAAGTCCTCGAAACTACGAAGATGTTCTCACCGGGCTCTTGGTCCTTCCGGCGCCACCCCCCGGGCGGTGGATGTCCCCGGCCCCGATTCTACAGAAAAACCTCTGTGCGGACCTGTGATCTGCTGTCACGCGAGCCGGGGGCGACTGCCCCGCCCTCAAGGGATTCCTTTGGCAGGTGCTGGACCCGGCTTGTGGCTCCCTCCCCCCTTCTGGAAATATAGTGAGTAGAGATGGGGGTAACCTGAAAGAAAATTGACGCTGTGAGTGCCCGGGGTCAATTGAAAATTCTTTGACGTTGTGCGCGTGTGCCCGGACCTGAAAAGAAATTGACGTTGTGTGCCTGATCTGGCCAGAAATCGAGCTATCTGCTCCGGGAGCAGCATTCCCTTGGTTCTGGTAACTTCAAGGTGGATATGAAGTAATCTTCTGGATAGTTAACTTTGTGTATATGCCGGAGGTCGGAATCGAACCGACACGAGGTTTAACCCTCACCGGATTTTGGGTCCGGCGCGTCTACCAGTTTCACCACTCCGGCAACCACCGAAATTATACGCCTCCCGAAAATTAAAGTCAAGCAAAAAGGGTGAGGCGGTGAAGGTGGCCAAGAGTGGACAAGGACGGCTCGAGCGAAGCCCGAAATATCGGCGTTGGCGCTCCTTCGAGTTCACAAGAACAAGGGAAACATGCCGCAGGCTATATTCGGACAGTGCGACTGACCACGAAACTGGACACGAACTCCTTCATCACCTCCCCTATCTCCTCCGCATCCTGATACCTGTCCTCCGGGCGCTTGGCCATAGCTTTGGAGACAACGCGGTCGAAGACCAGCGGGGCTTTTTCATCGATACTGGACGGTGGAGGGGGTTCGTGATTCAAAATCCGATACATCAGCGAGCTGAGGTTCTCGCTCCGAAAAGGCTTTCGTCCGGTGAGAAGTTCGTAGATTACCACACCCAGCGAGAAGATATCCGACCTCTTGTCGGCGGGTCTTCCTTCCAACTGCTCGGGCGAGACATAATATGGAGTTCCGAGGGCCACATTGCTTCTGGTGAGAGAAGCGGTCTCCAGCCTGGCTATTCCAAAGTCCATCACCTTTACGTGAAAGTCGTCCAGCAACATGATGTTTGCCGGCTTGACGTCCCGGTGGACGATTCCGTGCCTGTGGGCGTAGCTTAATGCCTCGCAGGTCTGCAAAATTATCTTGGCAACAATCCTGTAATTCAGCACTCCTCTCCTCTTTATGAAATGATCCAGAGTATGACCGGAAAGGTATTCCATGGCAATGTACTGCAGTCCTTCCTGCTCTCCGACATCATAGATGGTCACTATATTCGGATGTGAGAGTTTGCCCGCGGCCTTGGCCTCCTGCACCAGCCTCTCTCTCAGTTCAGCAATCTCGGAGGGAGAGAGGGCGAAGTCCAGTCTTATGGTCTTAAGGGCAACGGGCCGGTCCAGAACCGGATCCAGCCCCTTATACACCGCTCCCATTCCACCTCTTCCCAAGACTTCAACTGTCTGGTAACGACCGAATCGAGAAAGGGAAGGCTCCTTGCCAAGGGCAAGGGACGTGGGAGTCATCTCCGAGGTAGAATCAGGCCTCGGCGTCCCTTCCATTCTCACGGTCTGATCAGCCGATGGCTCCGAGGGTGATCCAGGCGGAGCTTCCGGTCCGTAGTCTGTAAGTTCCCGCTCCGGCTGCGTGACCGTCTCCCCTTCCGGTCCACTGACTGGGACCCGTGCGGACTCCTCCGGTTGCAGTTTTGACGGTTGCCCTTCTGCCTCATCCAATCGCGCCTCTGTTGCGTCGGGCCTCGAAGCCTCCGCGGTGTCCTCCCTCGCCTGTTTCGGCTTTATCGCCGGGGAGGCCGCCAGGAAAAAGAGCAGCTCTATGATGGGATAGACGGGTTTGACCAGAACTCCAAACGAGGAGAAGAGAATGTACCCGAAATTGAATACCACGAAGAGTAGTACCAGAAGCATCACTATCCGATAGGTCAAAGAAACGTTTGGAAGGATCAGGGCGCAGAAGATCCCGATGAACACTAAAAGCACAATGTTCCAAGATGTGGAGAGGTGTTCGAGGAAGCCGCGATGTATGATATTCTGTGTGACCGTAGCGATCCTCTCCACCTCATGTATTCGTCCGAAGCCGGGCACGCCGATCCATGTCTTGGACTCGGTCGAGGTTAGACCCACCAGCACAATCCTGCCCTTGAACGTTTCCGGGTCCACCTGGCCCGTGAAAACGTCCATGGCGGAGATCCTCTCAAAGCTCAGGTTGGGACCCTGATAGTTCACCAACATCCGCTGTTTCTTGTCCGTGGGGACAACGGTTTTCGCGAATTTCAGACCGGCGTCTCCCTCCGGCCTGATCTGATCCGGTCTGACATCAAGGTACGCGCTGGCAATTCGCAAGCAAAACGACGGATACAGGAAGCCGTCGTAGTTGATGAGAAGCGGTTCCCTTCGTACCAGACCGTCGGGGTCATAGTCGATGTTGATGTGCCCGAATCCGGCTGATGCGCTCACCAAGTCAGCCGCGGGGAGATAGAGCTGTCTGGCATAGAGCAGGGAGGCTTTGCCTCTCCTCAGGGTCCTGGTATCGTCTATGGCGGATTCCTTGACCCAACCGGGCGCCGGCCTGGGCGCTATTGCAGCGTCGGAAAGACCGAAATAGATGGGAAGAAGTACGTTGGCGGCGGCACGGATCTCTTCCGCCAGAAAGCCGGTGCGCCCGGAAGTGTCCTCGTCGACATCCTCCGGTAGAAAAACATCCAGTCCTATTACCTTGGGGCTGCCCTGCGCCACCAGAAAGATCAGCTGGCCCAGAAGATCTCGCGGCCAAGGCCATCCAGATATGTTATCTAAGGATCTGTCGTCGATACCTACTATCATTATCTCCGACGGCCGCGCGTCCAGTCTACCTCTGAGCTTGAGCATCCCATCCTGCATTCGCGTCGCCAGACTCTCCAGGAATCCATACCTGCCTCCGTAAAGGGAGACCACCAAGACTGTTATCAGCACGTACAGGATCACCCCCGAGAATCGCTGCAGCACACCATTGCGAGTCAAAGTCAGGTTCCGAGTTTTATTGTGCACTTCGGAACGTCTCATTTGAATCCGCTCCGCATGCTAAATATACTTGATCCGGAGATAATCCCTGAAGGCTCTACGCAGAGCCCAAAGGCTCGCCTCGCCAAACCGAATCGGCCAAAGAGACTCATCGCCCCCTGTCGCGTGGCGTGAATGTTCAGCCGGAGTGAAATCTCTTTAGAATCTTTAAGATCGCCGAGATGCGCCTATCTACCCACTGCCAACCTATCGATAAGGAATTGGGGTAAGCCCCTCTTTTTCATCTTCGCCTGAGTCTTTTGGAAATCGTACGGCAGCCTCTTCAGCGTGGCGACCTTTTCGTCGGTGTCATAGATCAGATAACAAGCTCTGTTTGAGCCGTCCCGCGGCTGCCCCACGGACCCGATGTTTATTATGTACTTAAATTCCAGCTCAATCTCTGTCCAGCTCTCCTCGTGCAAGAAGCAATGCTTCTGGTTGAATTTCTTGATGATGGCGGGGAAATGCGAATGACCTACGATGCAAATCTGCCCGTTGACGAAGCCGAAGTTCTCCTCAGCGTCATCCAAATCGAAGATGTAGTTCCATTCCTGCGGTTCCTTCGGGGTGGAATGGACCAGATGGGACTGGTCGAATCTGTAGTCCATGGCGAACCGCCCCAGGATCTTCAGGCTTTCCTGGCTGAGCACGCTCCTGGTCCACTCCATGGCCTTCTGCGCGTATTCATTGAAAAGACCGGTCTCTATCAAACCCAGGGCGGCGTAATCATGATTCCCCATAAGCTTGACGTCGGTTAACTCGTCGATGATCGATACGCAGTCGTTGGGATCGGGCCCGTATCCTACGGCATCTCCCACGAAGAATACCCGGTCAAGTTTCTCCTTCCGGAAGTCGTCAGCCACCACCCTTAAAGCTTCCAGATTGGAATGGACGTCAGAGAAGAATCCATATCTCATAGGCTCTGTCCTTGGACGAACCGGAAAGACGACTTGCCCACCTCGATAAGGTCGTCATTCTTCAAGCGGTATCTCCGTACGGTCTCCCCATTCACCCGGGACTTGCCTTTGCGGCCCAGATTCACCAACACGAAACTGTCCTTGTCCCTGATGATCTTAGCCTGAACCTTGGAAACCAGGAAACCTTTCACCCGGATGTTAACGTATTTCGCTTTGCCGAAGGTGATCACCTGGCTGTCCAGCGGAAATTGTTGCTGGTCGGCGTGCGCTTCGCCCAGCAGAACGGACGCGCCGGCAGCTGCGACTATCTCCCGGGCTTTTCTATCCCTCTCCAGAAGTTCCTTGTGTCTTCTGGTCTTCAACACCATGGTGCCCTCCAAGTCCGCCAATGGAGTCTCCTCAGGGGCATCGCGGTGATAGATCAAATCGAACTTTCCGATGGTGATCTGGTCGTTATCCTGCACTATCTCCTCGGAGACCTTCCGGCTGTTCACGAAGGTTCCGTTCAGGCTCTCGTTATCCATGATCAAAGCAGAATCTCCGTCGAACTCCATTATGGCATGCTTTCGCGAAACCCCCTTGTTGTCGAGGACTATGTCGTTGTCGGAAGTCCTTCCTATGGTAATCCTCTTCTTTTCAGTAACCACCCTTTCTATCACCTTGTGTTCATATTTGACAACAATCTCAGGCATGGTACCCCCCTTCTTTGGCCTATTCAGCGTAAGATGATAAGCTATCTGAACGGCTTTGTCAACCTTTTTATCAGATTGGACCGCTTTCCAAAAACCCCCTCTGCGGCAAGCAATTCAGGAAGCGTTTGCCTCCTGATCCGGTTCTCGTTATATTGTCGACATGAAAATCGGAAACTTGATTTTACCGGGAAACGTGCTGCTTGCTCCGCTGGCGGGAATCGCGGATTCGCCCTTTAGGCTCATGGCCCGGCGCTTCGGCGCAGCCCTGGCTTACACTGAGATGATTTCAGCCGAAGGCACGCTACGGGGCAACGCCGGGACGCTGAGGCTTCTGGAGTTTGGGCCGCAGGAGAGGCCAATTGCAGTCCAGATCTTCGGTGCCGACCCCCTGAGAGTCGCGGGTGCCTGTCGGCTGATCAACAGACTCCAGCCGGATTTGATTGATTTAAACTGCGGCTGTCCGGTGAGAAAGGTCGTCTCCAAGAACGGAGGTGCGGCTCTCCTGAAGGACCTCAAGCTTCTCGGCAGAATAGTGTCGGCCATGGTCGATGCCACCGAGGTTCCGGTGACCGTCAAAACCAGAAGCGGCTGGGACAGCGAAAACCTGGTTGCAGCGGAAGGGGCGAAGATAGCTCAGCAGCGCGGTGCCGCTGCCATCACGCTGCATCCCCGCACGCAGAGCGACGCCTTCTCCGGCAAAGCAGACTGGAACATCATAGCCCGCGTAAAACAGGAAGTGGAAATTCCCGTGATTGGCTCCGGCGACGTCTATTCCCCCCAGGATGCGAAAAACATGCTGGATTTCACCGGCTGCGACGCGGTGATGATAGGAAGAGGCTCTCTGGGCAATCCGTGGATATTCTCGCGCACAAACCACTATCTGAAGTGCGGGGAGCTGTTGCCGGAGCCGTCCGTTGACCAAAGGATCGATATCTGCCTTCAGCATGCGGAGCTTTCGGTGCACCGGTACGGAGAAGGGACCGGAATCAAGAGAATGAGAAAACACATGGTCTGGTATACCGCCGGGATGGCTCACTCCAGGGAGCTCCGGCAGAAGCTTTTCACACTGGAGACTCTGGATGAGGTCAGGCAGGCTTTTTGCCAATACCTTCTTCAAATCAAGGGGGGGTGACCTTCACGCCAAGGACCGGTGCCGCAGGCCCAGGATGGACGGAGACGAGTGATAACGCGGTTTTTGCGATTTCTTCTGTCAGCACAACCGCATCAGATGCGGACTCGTGCCGACCAATCCTCCCGGATCATTCTTGATTCT
>CAYFQZ010000259.1:0-3146 GCA_964345305.1 uncultured Ignavibacteria bacterium
ATCTGGCGGTAAGATCCTTCATGAACCTCCCAGATCCTTCCGCAGTTATTGCAGGGGAAAACCACGTGAAATGGAGTAACCGGCAGGTCCCATCCGCAGTTGGGACAGCGATGAGCTACGATTGCCAGAGGATGAAATCTTTCAACATCGGTGGCCCGGTTGTTCTTCGAATCGAAGTAGCCCGGGCTCTGTTTCAAGGTTCTGGCAGCCACCGCGTCGATCACCTGGAAAAACTTCCCCTCGTGTGCCACGAAATCAACCACCCACAGCGGGAAGTAGATAAGAGACAGGCGCTCCTCCAACAGTCTGAGAACCGGTCTATCCTTGGGCGACTTCTTTCTCCCCAGAAAGAAATTCAAAGACTTCAAAGCTCTCCTTCTCGCAGCCGAAGAACTTACTTCCAGGGGCATTACGTCCGCCTGCTTCCGCAGATGGGTCGGATCCGCTAGTATCCTGAGCCTCAGCCAGTCCGGTCTCATTCCCAGCGTGGGTATCGCCAGGTTGTTGGATTCGTGAGCCGTGAAATTGACGTCCCAGTCCTTCACGAGAATCTCCGCAGCTGCCTCCTCCTCCGGCATGGTGGAAAATGGTGAACGCTGCGGCTGGCTAACCATGGTGTAAAATGCCTGTGCTGTGAATCTCCAGAAGGGAAGGTAGAGCAGGCGGGCCCGGTCTATCCTCTTGGGCAGCGACTCTTGATTCTCTTTTCGGTACCGGTCGACCAAAAAGGAGATCGATCTTCTCTTCAGATTCGGTTCGAGGTAGTACCGGAGGATCTTCTTCTGTGATCGGAAAAGCAGAGGAAGACCGCAGAAGGCGCACCCGGCAACGTCGGCGCCTTCCAGCAGCTCAAGAGGCGCTCCGCAGGCCGGACAGGAAGCAGATACCTTCAGCCTCTGCATGGCCTAGTCCAGCCTCTCGCCGCAGTTGAAGCAAAATTTCGTGCCCGGCGGCAAGGTGGTGCCGCACTTTTTGCATTTCACCTTTTGCGCCAGGTCGAAGCCGCACACCATGCAGAAATTCGCCTCGGCTGGCAGGTCTTTGCCGCACTCGGGACACCTGTTGATCACCACCAGTTGATGTCCGCACTTGTAGCAGAACCTGGACTGCTCCGGGGTGTCGGCGCCGCACTTGGGGCAGGTTACGGTGGGCAGAGGTTCGTGTTTGAGATCCTTCTGATCGGGAGCCAGCGCCTTGGATACAAGGCTCGGTACCATGACGCCTACACCCACTCCCGTGCCCATTGCTACTCCGGCCTGGGCAAAGCCGGTGGAGCCCGACTCTGCCAGGGCCTTGCCCATACCGAATTTGAGGAATCTATCCAGATCCCCCACCGCCTTCATGCCCGACCTTTGGTCTATCATCTTTTGCACTTCGTCCGGCGGGGTGATGGAAGAGATATAGAAATCGATAAGCTCCATGCCGTATTTCTCGAATTCGGTTATGATCCTCCGCTTGGCCTCATCCGCGAGTTTCTCATATCTTTGGGGCAGGTCCAGGATGGAGTCAAGTTCGTCCCCCAACAGGTCGTTCACCCGCGAAACTATAACCTGCCTGAGGTAATCATCGATCTGTTCGGTGGTATAAACGTTTTCCCGGCCCACCAGGGTATTCAGAAAAAGCAGCGGTTCTGTTATCTTGGTGGTGTAAGCGCCGTAAGCCCGAAGCCTGACCAGTCCCAGTTTGCTGTCCTTGAAGGCGACCGGATCTTTGGTCCCCCATCTGAGGTTGGTGAAGATCTTGTGATTGACAAAATAGACCTCCGCCCTGAAGGGAGATTTCAAGCCCCAGGGAATGGAGAGAATCTTCGTCAGTATGGGCAGGTTCAAGGTGGTCAGAGTATGCCTTCCCGTGCCCAACACGTCGCAGGCCTTGCCATCCCTGAAGAACACCGCCGACTGACTATCCCTGACGATACACTGGGCTCCCAGCTTGATCTCGGCCGAGCCCTGTTCCGGAATCCTGTGGATCATCTCGTTTTCTTTGGGATTCATCCATTCGATTATCTCCAGGAAAACAGACATAATGCCCCCTCTCGTTTGAAAGTTCGAACGCTACGGTTTCCCTGCTTTTATCGGCACCGGAAGGCGACTCTTTTGCACGGTGCGTCTCGGAAAGGTGTTCATCCGATTTTGCCCCAAGGGAAGCCCAGAAGTGTCAGAATCAGTGCGCAGAGGATGAGTACGAGCGAAGCCGGCACAAGCATCCTGTAGATGCCGGAGAAGCTAACCCTGAAGTAACTCTTGGTTACCACCAGGCAGAGATGGACCGGAGAAAGCATGACGCCTGCAAATCCCGCGCCGTATGCCAACATCATATACCCGTAATCCACCCCGTTGGGGGAAAGGAAGGAAAAAAGGACCGGATACGAAATAGCAATGAAAGCCGAGGTCATGCCGGTCAGAATTCCGACGGCGAAGGGCACGGAGACCACGGCAAAGATCGGCGAGATCCCAATACTGGCCAGGGAATTGGGAATGGTCTCGATAGCTCCCGATGTGGTTATGAGCTTCTTGAAGATCATCACGGCCAGAATTAGAACCACTATTTCTATGGTGACCGCCGCCTTCAGCATCTTCCGCCATCTTTCGATCCCCACCTTTCTGGCGAAGCTAAACAGTACCAGGGTCAAGGCCAGGGCCACCGCGATGTCTATGCTCAAGCTGAGATTCAATCCGACCACCACCAGAACCGGCAGGATGCCCTTGAACGTAAGCAACAGATTGTCTATGAATCGCCCTCTGGGCTTAAGAGCCGGCTCGCTCACCTTTATCCTGCTGCTGCAAAACAAGACCCCGCCCAGGATCATGGCCAGGCTGAGCGGAAGCTGCGCCAGAACGACTTCCCTTATGCTGATGGTGAGCAAAGAGGAGGTCAGCACCACTCCCAGGTACAGGGGCCAGAAAAACTCCAGGATATGCCGAAACCAGTAGTTCACCACCATCTTGACCTCAGCCGGGAGCTTCTTTTTGGCCCCTATCTGTTCCACCATGGGAGCGGACATCATCGCTCCGGCAGGCATGGGCAAAAGTCCTACCAGAGCAGGCAGCAGCGCCAGGATGAGCTTGGTGCTCATCAGCAGGTTCTCCAAACCGGTGCTCAAACTCTCAAGGCTCTTGATAGCTTTGAGGAACTCACCGGAGATG
>CAYFQZ010000260.1:0-4828 GCA_964345305.1 uncultured Ignavibacteria bacterium
GCTCATCCAGTTTTCCCCCAGCACCTTTCCCACGTAAGCCAACATGAAACACCAGGGCAAGGAGCCGAGGAAAGTGTAGATCACAAACTTGATGAAGTTCATCCTGGCGATTCCCGCCGGAAGGGAGATGAAGGTCCTTATCACCGGCAGAAGACGGGAGAAGAAGATGGCCCAATCGCCGTATTTTTCGAACCAACGGTCGGCGGTGGCCAGATCTTTGGACGATATGAGGACATATCTTCCGTATTTCCGGATGAACGGACGTCCGCCCCATATCCCGACCCAGTAGGCGACCACCGATCCCACCACGCAGCCAAAGGCGCCTGCTACCGAAACTCCCCACAGGCTGAACCTGCCGGTGAAGGCCAAATATCCGGAGAACGGCATGATGATCTCGGAGGGAAGGGGGATACAGGCGCTCTCGATTCCCATGGTGATCACTATGCCGGCGTAGCCCAGCTCAGATATGAAGCTGATCACCCATGATCCGACCGGCTCAAGTATGGATTCGAATATGTTGCCTGCTGCTATGGGGGAAGCCAGCATGGAGCTCCCTCGAAGCTCAGGGGACGGTATTGGCTATGCCTGTGGCTCGGTGCCTGCTGCCGATCCTTTCGTTTCTCTGACGACCTTTATCTTGCCAAGCCTGGGACCCACCTTGTCGAAGATGACAAAAGTCAGGTTTCCTATCCTGATCTCCTCGTCTACTACGGGGATTCTTCCCAGAGTGCTGGTGACGTAGCCTCCCACCGTGTTGTATTCCTCGGGCAGATCGGTCTTGAACTTCTGATTGAACTCTCCGATGAACAGGCCGGCGTTCACGATGGCCAGGTTCTCGGAGAGCAAATACATCTCCTCCTCCTCGCGGTCGTACTCGTCCCGAATCTCTCCCACCAGCTCTTCCAGAATATCCTCCAGACTGATCAGCCCGGCCGTTCCGCCAAACTCATCGAGAACTATGGCCATGTGAAACTGTCGCTTTTGGAATATCTTGAGAAGCTCCCAAATCTTCATGGAATCAGGCACGAAATAGGGCTTTCGCAGGATGTCCTCCAGAATGATCAGCTCCCTGTTGTGAAGCAGGTTGATGATGTCCTTGGCATAGATTATGCCCACGATGTTGTCCAGGCTGTCCTTGTAGACCGGAATCCGCGAGTACCCCTCCTCGGTCATGGCTCGGATGGCCTGCTCGTGCCCGGCATTTATGTCCAGGGCCACGATTTCGGTTCTGGGAGTCATGGCGTTTCTCACCGTGGTATCGGTGAATTCAAGTGCGCTGCGGATTAGTTCCTCTTCGGTCTGGTCAAAAACGCCCTTGGTTTTACCCTCGCGCACTATGAACTTCAATTCATCGTCGGTAACAAACCCCGTATCCTTGGGAACCTCCTTGACGAAAAGAGAGACCAGGGACCGGCTTGAGTTGGAGAGCAGCTTGACCGCGAAGAAGGTCAGCCTGCTCAGTGCGTTCACCGGCCCCACCGTCCGGAAGGCGACCCTTTCCGGAAATGCCAAAGCCAGGTATTTGGGAACAAGCTCACCAAGCACCAAGAGCAGATAGGTAATGATAACCACCACGATAGCGATGGCAATCGATTCGCTCGAATTCCGGATGGGATCGTAGGGCATCTTTTCAATCCACAGCTTCAAATGGTCGACGATCTTGGCGCCGCCGACCACCGAGGCTAAAGTACCCACCAGGGTGATGCCCACCTGAATGGTGGCCAAGAATACATCCGGCTTGCTCTGGAGCTTGTTGACCAGCCGGGCCTTCTTGTGCCCCTTTTCGGAAAGATGCTTTATTCGGCTCTTGCGGGCGGAGATGAGGGCTATCTCGGACGACGAGAAAAAGCCGTTGGCTAGAATCAACGCAAGAATAACCAGTATCTCAATGACAATGGTTCCCATTCAGGGATTTGTTCCTCCCGTTCAGACAGGAAACGCGGTGAAGGTTCATTGAGTTTATCGGCCCCACCGCGTCAAATGTTATTCTCAAATTCCCCTTGCCATCTTCTGAAGTCTTGCCACCCGCTCCTCGACCGGCGGGTGAGTGGAAAACAGGCTGGCCATTCCTTTTCTGGAAAGGGGGTTCACAATAAAAAGGTGTGCTGTGGAAGGCTTGGCTTCGAGAGGTGTCCTTCTGGCCGCGTGCTCCAGCTTTCTCAGGGCGCTGGCCAGGGCAAGCGGTTTGTGACTGTTCTTGGCTGCCGTACTATCCGCGGCGTATTCCCGCGATCTGGAGACCGCCATCTGGATCAAGAGGGCCGCCAGCGGCGCAACGATGGCCATTATCAGAAGTCCCAGGCCGCCTCCCCGGCCCTGGCTGTCTCTTCCTCCGTAACCACCGAAGATGGCTGCGAACCGCGCCATGAAAGCCAACATGCTGATGGCTCCAGCCAGGGTGGCCACTATTGATCCGGTCAGAATGTCCCGGTTTCTGATGTGGGCCATCTCGTGGGAGATCACGCCCTCGAGTTCATCTTCGTCCAGAATCCTCATTATTCCTTCGGTGACGGCCACGGCGGAGTGCTTGGGGTTCCTTCCGGTGGCAAAGGCGTTAGGGGTCCGCGTGGGGATCACGTAGACTTTGGGCATAGGGAGTCGCGCATTCGACGCTGCCCTTCTCACTATTTGGTGAAGCCCCGGGCTCGTCCCTTCGTCCACCGGTCGCGCACGAAAGGTGGCCAAGACTATTTTGTCGGAGAACCAGTAGGTCCCGAAATTCATCAGCGCCGCAAAAACGAGCGCCACCACCATTCCCTGTCTTCCGCCCAGCATTCCGCCAACAAGCACGAAAAGCACGGTCATCAGAGTCAAAAGAAACATGGTCTTTAGAGTGTTCATTTATCCACCTCCGCTTACAATCTTAGTTGGGTGCAAATTCTGTGTCAAGGAAAATCTCACTCATGGTACGAAGTGCAGGCTGCGTTTTTTGGGCCGGTAATACTTCTGGCCGGGCACCGACCCAGGACAAGCAGGCCCCTGATATTCTGACCTCCGCGACCTGGTGTTTCGACAGGCTTGACAACCGGCCTTCAGAGTTATCGTCTTGCAGACGATAAGAAGTATGCCCGCGCTGAGAGGTGCTCTGCAAAGATTGATCTTGCTTTTTCGTAGAATAGGCGTATCATAGTTCAAACTTCTCCGGAGGAGGAGGAACCATGGCCAAAGTTTGCGACGTCTGTGGAAAGAAACCTCTCTATGGGCATGCGGTGAGTCACGCTCACAATCTCACCAAGAGAAGGTGGATACCTAACCTGCAGAGGGTGAAGGTGATGAAAAAGGGCAAGAGGACGACCATCACCGTTTGTTCCAGTTGCCTGAAGGCGGGCAAGGTGGAGGCATTAAGGTAGTCTGCCTTAGCCGTCCATGTTTCTTGAAAGGACAAAATCCGCTTGGGCTGCAATCCGATCAGTCGGGAAGAGGTCTTGCCCACGGCATGAATCGACGTGATTGGACAGTCAATTGTCTAGACTGTAACCCGCAGGCCGCTCGGCGTCCTCACTCGACGGCAGCCATCCGTGCTTTCTCGAATTCCCTCATCAAGTACTCCTTGCTCACGCCGGTGTCAACAATATCCCAGGGAAACCTAGACTCAAAGCTCTTGGGGCTGAACGCGATTCTGTCCGGCCTGAGGCCCGCCTTTTTCCACGCTTGGCTGAAAGTCAGATTCTCCTCAATGACGTAAAGGAGTGCTTCCCCGACTCTTCGATTGCCCAGCGACAGCAGTCCCTGAAGAATCGCTTGGCGTACGCTTTTTCTCTCAAAGTGGACACCCTTTAGGCGTCTTAGCCCTCCTGCGATCTTGCTCAGTTTTCTCTTCAACTCCTTTTTCTCGTTCATTCCGCACCACTGGAAGGGCGTATGTGGTTTGGGAATGAAAGGGTTGATCGAGATCCTGAGTCTGGGTAGAGCCCGCTTCATCTCGCCCGAGGGCCTGGGACCTTTTATGAAAACCCCGTGTACCTGACGGACTAAGTGTATGATTCCATCAATGTCCTCCTCGCGTTCGAATGGGAGCCCGACCATGAAATAGAGTTTCAGGTTCGAAATCAAAGCCTCGGACGCCAGCTTGGCCGATTTCAGAACGGCTTTTTTGTCTACGTTCTTCTTGATCACCTTCCACATTCTCTGGGTGCCTGCCTCGGGCGCGATAGTAAGCGTTCTCAGGCCGGAATCCACGAGCGTTTTTAGAAGCTTGGGGCCTATCGCGTCCACCCTGAGTGAAGAGGTGCCGATCTCGAGGCCCTTTGAGCTGAGGGTTTCGCAAATCTGCTCCAACTCGGGATGGTCGGATATCAGCGAGCCTATCAGCCCCACGTGCCGAATGTCGCCGGCGTGTTCGTCGACCTGAGAGAGGACAGACTCCCTTGCGTAGAACCTGCACGGCTGACAGACGTACCCCGCGGCACAGAATCGACATCGCCGCGCGCACCCTCTGCCTACCTCGACCAGAAGGGAGTTCCGAAAGTGGGCATGAGGGGAGATTATGGGAGAGAAAGTCTCTACCTCCTCCAGGTTCACGCTCCTTCTTTTGACCACCTGTGGTGCGCTCCTTTCTGCTCGTACGTCTTTGATGGTCCCGTCCCCGTAATAGTCCACCTGGTATAACGCGGGAACATACACCCCTTCGATTCTGGAGAGCTCCAGCAGAACATTCTCCTTTGACACCTTAAGCGAACGAAGCCGGGAGTATTCGTCCACGAATTCGGCCAGCACGTCTTCTGCCTCTCCCACAAGCACGCAATCGACGTATGGAGCCAGAATTTCGGGGTTTAGGGTGGGCGCGATCCCACCTGCGATCACCAGGGGCGTTCTGGCCTTCCTGTCG
>CAYFQZ010000261.1:0-3074 GCA_964345305.1 uncultured Ignavibacteria bacterium
GTGATAGAGCCGATATTTGAGGCAGGTTTTGAGGACTGCTCCTATGGATTCAGGCCCAAAAGGGGTGCTAGACAAGCGTGTGCGGAAATCTACAAGCTGTTGAATTTTGGATGCGAGCAGGTGATTGATGCTGATCTGAAGTCCTACTTTGAGACCATTCCCCACCAGAGATTGATGAGGCTCATAGCTGAGAAGATATGTGACAGGAATATCCTCAAGCTGATCAGGGGATGGTTGAAGGCAGGAGTTCTTGATGGAAGCGATGCTTACCCCACCGTGCAAGGAGTCCCGCAAGGTGGAGTCATTTCCCCGTTGTTATCGAACATCTATCTTAATCAACTGGATAAGATGTGGAAGGCAAGAGGATATGATAAAAGAAGAGGCTACAACGCTCATCTTATCAGGTACGCAGACGATTTTGTTGTCCTCAGTGATAGAGATCTCAAATCAATCTTTAAAGTGCTGAAACAGATGATAGGGACATTGGGATTAAAGCTCAATGAAGAGAAGACTATGATTGTTCATGCTGGTGATGGATTTGATTTCCTGGGGTTCAGATTCGTAAGGAGGATGAATCGCTGGAAGAGCAAAGTGAAGAGTTATGTCTTTCCTACGCCGGAATCAATGAA
Organism: uncultured Ignavibacteria bacterium; assembly: GCA_964345305.1. Lineage (GTDB taxonomy): Bacteria > Zixibacteria > MSB-5A5 > MSB-5A5 > SM1-73 > SM23-73-3. The sequence goes on from CAYFQZ010000261.1 coordinate 630, forward strand.
GAGAATCAGGGAGAAGATACGCAATATTACGAACTACCGGGCACCGATAACACCTGAGGAGATGGTGAAGAAGGTTAATCCTCTGTTGAGGGGATGGGCGAATTATTATGTACACACGAATGCGAGTAAATCTTTTGGTTTAGTGCAGAAGTTTGTGAACAAGCGTATCCGGCGTTTCCTGCGGAGACGCAGGCACAAGAAGGGAATAGGGTATCGGCAATATCCTGACGAGTTTCTTTATAAGAGGCTTGGTCTACTGAGGATTAACAGTAGGTTCCTGCACTATGCTTGAGACGAATGCTGATAGGCGAAGGCTATCGGACAGCCGCTTGAGGGAAAACCTCATGAGTGGTTGGATGTGGCAGGGGGTGGAAACACAGGTTAGGCTGTGCGCCTCCCACTGACCCTACATTTCACGCCGTTTTTAAGAGGGACCGGGATTGGCGTCTCCTTTATTGAACCATCATTCATATTATCTGATATAGCCCAGCGAGCGAAGTGTTTCTAGCTGCTCGGGTTTAAGCGGGGAGTCCTTCGACCTTGTGAAATGCTTTGCCAGTGCTTGATGTGCCTCCCACTGCGCCTCGAGGAACTTTGTATACTTCTCTACTAAGTCAGGCCGCTCCTCATGAAGGCTGTTCAGGCACTCGGGATCGTTCCAGAGATCATACAGCAACAAGGGGACAGGGCGCTGCTGCAGAGGCTTCTTCGGATCCAGATTGATTCCCAGCGACGCTCCCCATCGCCCATCGATCACCTCGATTCGACCTCTGAATTCGCCCGTGTCGCGATCGACCTCAAACTCGTCAAGTATGACGGGTCGTGGCTCCCATCCTGGCTCCCCTAGCAATAGCGGCGCTAGAGACTGTCCCTGCATCACCTCAGGCATCGGCAAACCCGTCAGGTCAAGGATAGTCGGCAGCATGTCGATCATGGAAACCGGCTGGCTGAAGCGCTGTCCTCCGCCAATGTGTCCGGGCCAGACCACAATCAGGGGAATGCGGGACACACCGGACCTGAGCATTGGAGTCGCTAGATCGTCATGATAGACGTGGGGCGGTATGGGATCACGCATTTGAAGGCTATAATCCCATGCGCCGGCGGCCACGCTGTGATCGGAAGCAATAATCAGAAGAGTCCGCTCCCACTCCCCAGTCGCTTTGAGCTGGGCAACCAGTTGGCCAATCTGGTAGTCCTGGTGCGCCATGGTCTCGTCGTGGAGGTCTCTCTGGGCGGTCCAGAAAGCCACATGGTCGATATCGAGTTCTTTTAGCGCCCTGATGGCATCGTATAATTCCCAATTCTCCCACGTCTGCTTGACGCGCTCGAGCCACTCCTCGGCGATTCGGCGACGTTCAGAGCTGATGAAAAGGCCCGCGAAGGGTGCGACCGGATGGTGCCAATTATGTACGTCGGTCGTCTGAAAATGCACCCAGTACGGCTCGGCCGGGTAAGCCTGGCGCCACTGCCAGAAGTCTTCATGTAGAGAGACCGAGGAAACAGATTGGTTCCCGATATTAAAGTCACGGAACACATCGACTCCTCCTTCGAGGTTGCTTATCCTCCCGGCGTAGGAATTGGATGTGAACTCCGCCGTTTGGTAACCAGCCCGGTGCATATGCTGTGCCATCGTTAGCACTTGTTCCGGTACCGGGTTTCTTCCATTCTTGATACCGCCAAAGACGCTGTGCTGTAGCGAGGTCAGGAAAGACGCAGTAGAGGGTAGCGTCCAGCTCGAGTTGCTGTGGGCACGCTCGAAGATCGCTCCCTCAGCCGCTATCCTCTCGAGGTTCGGTGTCGTGCGGCGATTGTAGCCGTAAACGCTCATGTAATCGGCGCCGCCTCCATCGATAATGTAGAAGATAACGTTTGGCTTTTTGGTAGAACGCGTTCCGGTCAGCGTTGGTACTGACCAAAAGGCTACAGTACCGGCACGTTCGGCCTCTGCCTCCATTGCCAGGGTTACTGTCTGCCCCTCCAGGTGGGACATATCCAGGAAGCGTTGTCCCCAGTAATCTCGGTCGGCGTAGGTCTCCTCGAGCAGCGTCTCGACCTCACCGTTCTGCGACGTCGCAGTGATGGTAGATGTCACCGAAGTATCCTCGCGCAGCACTCCAAGGCCAACATCCAATCTTCCGTTCATGGGAATCCGCACCCGGTAGGCGATTCTGCCAGGGGCATGTATGTATAGGCTCCGGTGGTATGGAGAGTCTTGTGGGGAGTCGCTCAGCGTGCCGCGCTTCACAATCTTCACGCCTGAGCGTTCCGCAGCGAACTCTGCCTCCCAAGGAATCACCCGAACCGATAGGATGTCAAGCGTCACTGCCTCTTCGCCCGGCTGGCTTGCAAACCCGATCCCCAAGTGCGTCCAGGGCCCTTCCCACCTCCGCATACGGGGCCAGTCGAGTGATAGTCGGTACGTCTGGACAGTGCCGTCGGTTACAA
>CAYFQZ010000262.1:0-20573 GCA_964345305.1 uncultured Ignavibacteria bacterium
CACGGATAAAATTCTGTGTGCGGCCGTTGTCCTTCTTTCCTTCTCACAGACACAGGCGACTATCATCCGTGTGCCGGCTGACCAACCAAGCATTCAGGCCGGAATAGATGTCGCTGACAACAGAGACACCGTCCTTGTGGCTGCAGGGATATACCGCGAGCACGTCACTTTCGATGGCAAAGCAATATTGCTGACGAGCAAATCGGGAGCAAGCAGTACCATAATCGACAAGCTGTACGACGGAGTGAGCATAGTCACTTTCGCTGCCGGTGAAGATTCGACGTCGGTTCTCGATGGTTTTACCATTCAGAATGGCAACGCCAGCAAGGGTGGCGGAATTTTCTGTGGCCCTAATACGTCTCCTGTGATACGAAACTGCCTGATTAAGGACTGCTCGGCCACGGTGTGGGGAGGTGGAATCTGTATGGATCATTCTGCATCCCCCCGCATTTACCGGAGCGAGATCCTTCAAAACCAATCACGCTACGGCGGCGGTATTCACTGCGAGCATACGGCCACTCCGCTAATCGAAGCAAACCTGATCTCAGATAATCATGCCCATGAGTATGGGGGCGGCCTGTACATCTTCGGTGCGGAATCCTCACCCAGGGTGTTTCGCAACTTGATCGTGTCCAACACGGCCAAGTATGAATCCGGTGGCTTTCGTATCGCAGGAGCTGCTGCAGTCATCGATCACAATACCATTGGCGGCAATACGGGCGGTATCCGCTGCGAAGTGGGCACGCGTGCAACGATAAGCGACAACATTGTGGCAAACACCGTCGGGGATGGGATAACGGGAACTGGTTCCGGCCTTGTGATCTCCCACAACGACTTGTGGAATAGCACTGGACTCGACTATAACGGATGCACACCCGGTGAAGGCTGCATATCCGTCGACCCCGAATTCCGCGATCCTGGAAACCACGATTACTATCTTCATACGAATAGTCCCTGCCTCGGCACCGGACAGAACGGCTCGAATATGGGGGCTTTTGGCATGGGCTTTGGCGGTCTATTTGTTTTCCAGGGGGACAAAAGAAGGGGCCAAGCAGGTACTCAGATTGTCGTTGTTTTCTATGTACGAAACATCACCGACTCCACGCTGACCTGCGATTTAACCGTTTCTGACGCTCTCAAGTGGGACATGGTCCCCACTTACGCCGAGATGACGCTGAATCCGGATCAAGCGGACTCAATGCTCGTGACGGTGTCGATCCCCGATGTCATTACCGGAACTGTGAACAGATTCATGGCAAGGGCCGTTTCCAAGCCCGACACCAGCGAGAGAGGCCGTACCGGAATGTGGGTGAGCGTGAGTCCCAGGACCATTCGAGTCCCCTCGGGCCAACCTACAATTCAAGCTGGAATTGACGCTTCTGGCCCTGGCGACACAGTGCTAGTTGCACCGGGTACCTATTATGAACATCTTAACTTCAACGGCAGGGCCGTCGCAGTGAAAAGCGAGAAGGGCCCGGACAGCACCACAATAGCCAAGGCTTACGACGGTATTTGTCTGGTTGCGTTCGTCTCCGGCGAAGACTCGAACTCGGTTCTCGACGGCTTCACCATCACCGGGGCATATCTTGAATCTGGTGAAGGTGGCGCAATCAGGTGTCGTAATTCGAGCCCGAGAATACTGAACAGCAAGATAATCAACAACACCTCCATGCTCGGTGCGGGCATAGATTGCGGCGACTTTTCGAGTCCCCTCATTTCCGGAAACACGATCCAAGGAAACATCGCCACGTTATCCGGCGGGGGCATCCGCTGTTTCAATCATTCTTTTCCCTTGATAATCGACTCGTGGATTGCCGAGAACTCTGCCCGCGCCTATGGGGGCGGTGTCTATTCAGGAGGCGCCTCATCACCGATCCTGGTGCAAAACACGATCATCGGAAACTCGGCGGCAAGTTATGGAGGGGGACTGTTCTTTGACGGAGATTCACTGATCCTTATCGGAAATCTAGTAGTCGGAAATAGTGCCACAAGGGGTGGTGGTGTCTGCCTGAACAGTTCCTCCGGCTCCGTATCCAATAATACGCTGGATGGGAACTCAGCGAAATATGGCGGGGGCATTTACCTCTATGGAAACTTTTCCGCTTCGATTCAGAACTCGATTGTCACGAATTCACCCGGTGGTAAAGGCATAGGAGCCAGCGTTTCTGGCCCGAACATAGCCTACTGCGACGTCTGGAATAACCGTGACGGAGATTACCTCGGCTGTTTCCCCGGCGAAGGGTGTGTGTCTGTCGATCCCCTCTACTGCAACAGGGCTGGCAGCAACTATCATCTTTTCGCATATTCACCTTGTGCCGGTTCAGGTCCGGACGGCTCCGACATCGGCGCCTTTGGAGTTGGCTGCGAAGAATACCTCCGAGTCGAAGTCAGGCCCGGTTCCAGCCAGGCGGGGCGTGCCGCCACGGACGTCATAGCAAAATTCTACGTCCAAAACCTGGGGAATCTCGCTGACACATACGAGGTCGACGTCAGTGGTTCCCCCAGTTGGCACATCGACCCTCTCCACCACCAAATCCCCCTTGACCCCGGCCAGCTGGATTCGGTTTCCTTTACGCTATGGATTCCGGACGTGCCAGTCGACACCACCGACAGAGCCCTGGTGACCGTCGTGTCACAGACCGACCCGTCTGTGCAAGACTCAACCTCCCTCACCGTCACCAGGAGCGTCATCAACGAATCCGGGCAGGTGACACCGGGGAGCGATCAGGCTGGCTATGCCGACAGCATTGTTTCGGTCACCTACCTCGTCCGGAACGTGGACGTGGCGCCCGACAGCTATAGCCTGGAAATATCCGACACCAAGGGCTGGAGTATCGAACCGCTCCGCTACGACCTAGTCCTCGACCCGGGAGAGAGCTACGCGGTCAGCTTCACCGTGAGCATTCCTTATGTTGCACCGGGAGCAGTTGACACGCTCACACTCCTGGCCTTCTCGAAAACCAACCCTGTTGCCCGCAGCTCAGCACGGCTAAATGTGACCTGTAACGCCCATGTGGAGCGATGGGACTTGACTCAGGGAGCTAATCTGACCGGACCATCGAATTTTTGGGCCACCGCAGTGTTCTATCTTCGGAACAGAGGCCTAGCTCCCGATTCCTGTCATCTGATAGTCTCCGATTCCCTCGGTTGGGACATTCAACCTGCGGAGTATCAGAGGATTTTGAAACCCGGAGAACAAGATTCTGTCTTCTTTGAGATCCGGATCCCTGGTGTCTCCAGGGGAACGAAAAACAAGATCAAATGCAGCGCGCTGTCGCTGACGAATCCCTACGCTGCCGATACCGCCTCACAGCTCGTCACCTGCAAATCCTGTAACTTCACCATAACCAAGATCTGGGATGTGGGCAGGGACGAAGGAAGACGGATTCAGATCAAATGGCCAAGTTACCCCGCAGACCATGACGTGGTGACCCACTACACGCTGTTCAGAAGAGATGATCCGTCGATTCTTGCCTCACGCGAATCTGTCGAGGGAGTCCTCTTGTCTACCGGCTATCCTCCCGGAGACTGGTATGATGTCGGCACGTACCCGGCGGACCCGGAGAGCCTTTATTATCTTGCGGTTGGACCCACCCTCAAGGACTCCACCATCTCCGACGGCATGTACTGGTCCGCCTTCTTCGTCAGAGCGGGAACAGAGAGCCCCACTTCCTATTTTGATACCCCGGTGGATTCGGGTTATTCGCTCGACAACCTGCCGCCCCCTCGGCCAACCGGACTCTTCGCCTCTCACCAGCTAGCCGTAACGAAACTCACATGGGGTACCACCAGTGCAACTGACTTCGACCACTACACCGTCTATCGGGACACAAGGAAAGGGTTCGCGCCGGAGCAGGGCAACCGATTGGGCTGTATCACTGATACTTCGTTCGTGGACTCAACGGCCGAGTCCGGGAGGGCTTACTACTATTTGATATCTGCCACCGATTCTTCCGGCAATGAAAGCGGTCCGTGCAATGAAGCAATGGGTGTTCGTTACGCCGCTGGTGACGCCAATACTGATGGGGTTATCGACATAGGGGATGCGATCTATCTCCTAAACTACCTCTTCAGGGGCGGGCCGCGACCAAGTCCGTTCGAGGCCGGAGAGACGAACCGCGCTCGAGGTATTGATCTTGGAGATGTGCTGTATCTGGTCAACTATCTCTTCAGGGGCGGACCGCGGCCGTACCAACCCTAGGGGACAACCTGCGACGTCACAGGAAGCGCGCTCATTATGTCAAGAAGTGGAATTCTGGCTCTGGCAGTCGGTTTTGGGGCACTTGGCCTATCAGCACTGCGCGCTTACGCCGCGATGAACCTGGATTACGTTCTGGTCAGGGGATACGACGGGCTACTGCAAAGTTCGTAATCGGTTGACTGTCGTGATAATAGCCCACCTTCCGATGAGTGGCTTCCAGCCCCTCAAAGAGTTCAAATCCCTCCTTCCTCGTTTCTGACCGCCTCACCCCCAACTGTCTGCTTCTTGCTCCCGCTCATCTGTTTCGGTTTTGGTTCGGTCCCATTTCGCCCGCTCAACGTCTCGACAGCCCCCTTGCTGTAACTTTTTGCAGGTTACAGCGGGCTCCTTCGAATCTGAATTCTGCGGCGACCAGCCAGTTGCTCCGGCATCCTTGACCCTCGAAGACTCTGGTAAGTCTCCATTCGGCGCTGCATCCCCTTGCCTCCGGAGGGCGAATGAAGGTCGCCTCATCCCTCGGAGATGGCCGCCTTCGCGGAGATTGGGTCCGCCGAAGACGCGACGGTCCGGGCAGGGAACCCAATACAAGTGAATTCGCCAGTCATTGCCGGGCGGCAGCGTCGGACTGGAAGAAAGACGGAGGCGCAATGGCACACACTGTTTTCCGCTGATCGAGTGAGTCAGCCACGGGATTAAGCGAGTGGAAGTACCTTAATTTGCCCTCCGTTTTTACAAAATCTGCAAACCCCTTCACACGCTGCTTGCTTCCATCGCCCCCACCGGATCAAGATGTTGCACGGCCTTGCACTCCGGACCTCGGAGGCCCTGGTGAAGTGTAAGTCAATCAAGGGATAAAGGGGAAAGAGCAATGACAGGTTCGGTATCCTCCAAACGTCATCGTTCCGGCACGCTCTTTGCCTCCCCACATCATCGAAGCTAACGGCAACCTTAATCAATGATGCGTGGGCAGATTGAAGGAAAGGCTTAAGCATTTATCCATGATGAGAAGCAGAGGTAGAGATTTGACACTGACAAACGAGAGGAGGGATGCTCAGATGCTGAGGAAGCTGAGAAACCTTTTCGCAGACGAGAGAGCAGAGGACATGATCGAGTACGGACTGCTGGCTTCTTTCATCTCTGTCGTCGCGATAGCTGTCCTGAAGCTCTTCGGTCCGCTGGTGATAAGCCTTTACAACAGTGTGGTCACAGCGATGACTCCCTAGAGAAGATCACCTGTTGATCGCTGGTGCTCTGGGCAGCGGTACCAAGCTCCTTTGGCATGATGCAATGTAGGCCAAAAGCGAAGATGTTTCCGGAAAAGAAAACCCAAAGATCTCTGAAAGGAGGGAAGTAGAGATGCTGAAGAAGTTCAGAAACCTTTTCGCAGACGAGAGAGGACAGGATATGGTGGAGTACGCCCTTCTGGCCTCTTTCATCTCCATCGTGGCCATTGCCGCAATAAAGCTCATCGGTCCGCTGGTGGTGACCATCTACAACGGTGTGGTCACTGCGCTGACCCCGTAATGAACACCAGTATGGATACTGAAAACTGACGGTTCGGATCTAACATTCCAAAAGGAAAGGAGGGAAGTAGAGATGCTGAAGAAGTTCAGAAACCTTTTCGCGGACGAGAGAGGACAGGATATGGTGGAGTACGCCCTTCTGGCCTCTTTCATCTCCATCGTGGCCATTGCCGCCATAAAGCTCATCGGTCCGCTGGTGGTGACCATCTACAATAACGTCGTCACCGCGCTGACCCCGTAAGGAAGTCGATTTTGTGGCCGATAATACATAAACGGCGACGCGAGACGATCATGGAGTTTCCTTTAATACACAGAAAGTGACAAAATGGACTTAACAACCTTCATAAACGAGCCGATCGTTATCATAGCAGGACTGCTGGTCTTGCTCGCCGTGTACTCAGACATTCGACGGCGTAAGATACCGAACTGTCTTACCCTTCCAGCTATTGCCCTGGGGTTCCTGGTGAACTTCCTGGGCAATAGCTGGAACGGGCTGATTTTCGCACTCTTCGGCCTTCTGGTCGGAGCTGGTCTCTTAACATTACCTTATCTCTTCGGCGGTATGGGGGGCGGAGACGTCAAGCTTCTCGCAGCCTTGGGGGCAATCCTGGGGAGCTACGCAGCTGTCAACATATTTCTGTACGCCACCCTGGTCGGCGGAGCCATCGCGGTGGTTGTGGCAATCGCGAATAAGAGTTTCGTTGATATGCTGAAGAAGGTCTGGCTCCTGTTGAAATGTATCTTTCTATTTCGTGCACCTCTAACCGGCGCGGGCCTTTTCAAACGAAGCCTGGCCATACCATACGGTTTAGCCATCGCATCAGGAACTTACCTTTACCTGTTTGCGGGAAAAATCATCTAGTACGACTTTTGGTGAGTGAAAATGAAAAAGTTACTGATCAAAGACAAAAGCGGCCAGTCGGTAATTGAGTTCGCTCTGGTTCTGCCGATACTACTTTTAGTTCTGTTCGGTATAACCGAGTTCGGCAGAGCCATCATGGTCACCAACGTGCTGAACACGGCTTCCCGAGAGGGAGCCAGATTGGCGGCCGTTTCTCCGGTTAGCGACAGTCTGTCTGTCCAGGCCAGAGTGGTGGAGGTTCTGGACGCGGCGAACATCGATGCCAAAGACATAACCATTCAGTTTTTCGTCTCTGATAAGAGCGTGGAGGTTACGGTGACTACAGACTTCGAGGTCTTAAGCGGCGGAGTACTGGACCCGTTCGTGGGGACCTTCGAGCTGAGAGGAAAAACGGTGATGAGATATGAAGGATGAACTGCGGTTGGATCGCGATAATTTGAGCGAAAACTGAAAATCCATTAGGTGACGTCCTTGTCCTGAAATTAGGGAGGTAATTGAAAATGAGAAAATTCGCTATCGTTGTGGTGGTCGTCCTGGCCCTGGCCTTCGCCGGCATCGCCAGCGGGCTCACTTACGTGTATCTGAAGGCCGAATCAGGAGAGCGGGGACTGGAGGTGGAACCGGTGGTGGTGGCATCCAAGGATCTGACCTTCGGGGAGGCCTTGGAAGCCGACGATATGAGAGTGGCCATGTTCCCCGCAGGAAGTGTTCCCAAGGGTTCTTACCTTTCAGAAGACAGTCTGCTGGGGCAGGTCACCAAAGTGTTCTTGAAGGAGAATGAGCCCATCTTGGAATCCAAGCTCTCCTCCAAGGGTGGAGGTCTGTCCCTTCTGATCGAAGAAAGCAAGCGGGCCTCGTCCATTCAGGTGGACAAAGTCTCCGGGGTCTCGGGCTTCATTCTTCCCGGGGACAGGGTGGATGTTATACTGACGGTCAAGCGGCCGGGATCTGCGACCGATGCCGTTGCAAAAACCATCCTTCAGAACGTCGAGGTTCTGGCGGCAGGAGAGAAGACCGAGGAGAAGGGCAACAAAGTCATCACCGTCCAATCGGTGACGCTGTTGGTCGATCCCGAAGGAGCTCAGGCCCTGGCCCTGGCTACCAGCGAGGGCAAACTTCATCTGGCTTTGAGAAATCCGACAGATGATGAAATTTTGGCTGTTGATCCGGTCAGCAAAACCGGAATACTGAAAGGTAAACAGCAGAACAAACCTCAAACCAAGATAGTCTACAGAGACCGAATAAAAGAGGTGATGAAAGAGCCTGAAAGACCCGACTCGGTGATAATGATCAAAGGGACCCAGAAGAAAACGGAAGCTCCCACAATGACCGAAAAAGAAGAGGGCAAGAAGTAGAAGCTGGCTCAAACCTTAAACCTGGCAGATGCTGTAGAGGAAAGGAGAGCAAAATTGAAAAAGAGAACTAAAATCGCGACGGGGGGATTTTTAGTTCTGGTCGTTTTGATCTTCCTGTTCGGAGTTCCAGTTTCCTCTCCAGAGGCGCAGACGAATCTGGTGAGAGTGGTGAAGGGTAAATCCACCGTTCTGCCCTATGACGAGAAGGTTCATACCGTTTCTCTGGCTGACGAGGACATAGCGGACGTGGTTACGGTCACCCCTACCGAGCTGGTAGTCATCGGCAAGGAGGTGGGCATGACCTCTCTGATCGTGTGGGGCGAATCCAGGAGACATACGGTGTACGATATAAAGGTGGATCGCAACATCTCCGGTCAGCAGGTGGTTCTGGAAGTCAAGGTGGCGGAGGTCAACAAATCTGCCCTGGGCGAGTTCGGAATGGATTTTCTGATGGTCGACTGGGATCCCAGCGTCATCGGAGAGGGTGACAAAATACTGGGGACCTACGCCGGTCAGGTTACCAGCCCGGATCCGGAAAGCCGTCATCTGTTCGCCCAGGACGGAATTACCGCTGTGGTGAAATGGCTGGGCGAAGACAGAAACTTGTCCGCCATCATAAAGGCGTTGGAACAGAAGGGCGATCTTAAACTTCTGGCCAACCCCAAACTCCTCTGCCTAAGCGGCGAGGAGGCAAGCTTCCTGGTTGGAGGAGAGATGCCCATCCCCATCGCTCAGTCGGTGACGCCGGGCGCGGCGCTCTCCATCACCATTGAGTGGAAAGAATTTGGGGTCAAATTGAACTTCGTGCCCACAATAGTTGACACCAATTTGGTCAACCTGAAGATCTCGCCGGAGGTCTCCAGTCTGGACTGGACCAACATGATCTCGTTCGGAGGGTACGACATACCGGCTCTCCGCACCCGGAAGGCAGATGCGACAGTGGAGTTAAACTCGGAGCAAGCTGTGGTTCTGGGGGGCCTGCTGGCCACGGAGGAGATAAAGACCATCAAGCGAGTCCCCATCTTAGGTTACATCCCCATACTAAACTTCTTTTTCTCAAGAAGGGAAACCAATAAAACGGAGACCGAGCTTTTGATCATAGTCTCTCCCAGGATCATCTCCTCCATAGCTGAAGAGGTAATACCTCCCCTCCCCTGGGAGAAAGAAGAGACGGAAAACAAGGCGGGACAATCACCGCAAAAGGAGGAAGGATAGGAGTTCTTGCTTATGAAGCGGGTCAAGAATGCTCTCGGGAATGAGAGGGGTGCATCCCTCATTATGGTTGCTGTGGCCATAACGGCTATCTTTGCTTTTGCGGTCCTGGCCATCGATCTCTCGATGATGCAGCTGGTCAAGAATCAACTCCAGAATGCGGCCGACGCCGCCGCGCTGGCAGGAGCTTTAGCCTGGGCCACCAGCGGCGGTAACCAGGACGTGGCCACCGCGGAGGCCATACATTTCGCCGGTCTCAACCTGGCTGTCCAGGATATCCAGCGTTCCGTGGTCATAGATGCGGGCGACGTCACCTTCCCGGAGCCGGGCAAGGTGACGGTCACCACCCATCGCACCAAAGCCACAAATGACCCGGTTTCGCTTTTCTTTCTGAAAGTGATCGATCCGTTACTCGACAACAAAGGTGAAATTACGGCTCGGGCCAGCGCCAAGATCTCATTCGTGTGCGGCACCGATTGTCTCAGGCCCTTCTGCCCTCCGGACCGGTGGGACGACGCAGACAACGACAGCCTCTGGGATCCCGCGGACCAATACGACGATTTGAATGCCAATGGAGTCTGGGATGTGGGCGAGCCTCTGACTCAAGACAACAATGGAAACGGCATCTGGGATCCGGAGGAGTTTTACGACCCCGAGCTGACCGGTTACAAGGCCCCGGATGACATCGGAGTCAACGTCAGGCTGAAGCTGAGGAACTCCAACAAGGACTTCAGGGCGGGATGGTATTATGCCGTGCGTTTCGGTCCCATCAACACCGGCGATCCCGTGGAGTCCGGAGCTGATCCCTATAATCAATGGATAATGGGCTGTGCGCCCTATGCCGTAAGCATCGGAGACCTGCTGGAGCTGGAAAACGGCGTCATGCAGGGCCCCACGGTTCAGGGGCTGGATGATCTGATAAACTTAGATCCGGCAGCCGAGTGGAACCCGGTTACAGGTACTGTAATAAACTCTGCCTATCCCACCAGCCCCCGAGTGATAAAAGTAGCCGCTTTCGATCCCACCCTGGGGGTGCGGAAAGACATTCCCGGACCCGGCTATGTGACCGTAACTAAGTTTATAGCTCTGTTTATCGAGGGGCACGACGGTTCCGACGTGATTGGACGGTTCGTGAAAACCGTAACTGAAGGGACACCCGGCGACGATTGTGCGGGAGGCTTCCTGTTCACGGTACATCTGGTGGAATGATAGGATCAATCGACTAGAGGTAAAGATATGGCTGACAAACTCTCGGTTTTGGTGATAGACTCGGATCGCTCTACCAGGCAGACTCTGACGAAGCACTTGGCCCAGATGGTCAACGTGGAGCTGGTGGGCGACCTGACGGGGATAGACCAGGCTCCAGAGGTGATAAAGAAAGCAAAGCCCGACATCCTTATTCTGGAGCTTCCGGCTGACCATGGCAAGACGCTGCGATGGACCGAACGCATGAAACTGGAATTTCCCGGGATGATCATATGTGTGAGCTCCCAGATCAAGACCACCGAGTTGATCCTCTCCGCCATGAGAGCCGGAGCGCAAGAGTTCTTGGCTCGGCCCATAGACCCTGGCGAGCTGCGAAAGGCAGTAGAGAAGGTCACCACAGAAAGAGACCAGCTCCTGCGGCGCGGGACGCCCGAGGGAGGTCGGATAATATCCCTGTTCAGCAAGAAAGGTGGCTTGGGAGTGACCACTCTGGCCGTGAACCTGGGCGTGGCTCTTTCTCAAGCCGAAAGGAGCAAAGCCGCCATCGTGGATTTGGATCTGCAGCTGGGCGATGTGAGCAGTTTCCTGAACCTCTCGCCCGAATACAGTATCGTCGATGCTTTCGACGAGAGGGACAGAGTTGATCCGGTCAAGCTTCAAAGCTGCATGACCCGTCACGAATCCGGAGTCTTCGTATTGTCCGAGCCCAAGAATCCTGCCGATTCTGAGAATGTCACTTCCTCCCAGCTCGGTCAGATCCTGCAACATTTGAAGTCGATGTTTTCTTACGTAATCGTCGATACTCCTCACCTTTTCGATTCACGGAACCTGGAAGCCTTTGAGCTCTCGGATTACATAATGCTGGTTCTGGTGCCGAACATCTCCTCCGTACGTGCAACCAAGAAAGCACTGTCGGTATTCAAAGATTTGGGCTGCGCCAAAGACAAGGTGAGGCTTATAGTCAATCGGGCCTCCAAGGGAGATTCGATAAAAGTCGAGGAGATAGAAAAAACTCTTCGTTACCCGGTGGCCTGGGTGGTTCCCAACAATTATCGCTCCGTGGTGGAAGCCATAAATTCGGGAATTCCCCTGGTCAACCACCGAGGAAACTCCAACGTGGCCAAGAGCATTTCAGGTCTGTCCGCCGACGTTCTGGAATGGAATCGGAGTTTCTACGTTGAAGCAAAAGCCTAATCTCAAAAGGGGGAGAGCCGGATGAATCTCAAACAACGTTTTGCCAACACCAAGAAGCCAACTGCCAAGCTGCCGGAAAAGGAAAATCCACAGACGATTCATCTGAGGCGTGACGGTTTCCAGGAACTGAAGATCAGGATGCACAAGAAGTTGATCGACAGCTTGGATTTGTCGATTCTGACCACCCTGGACCACGACATTCTTCGGGACCAGATAAAGGATGTGCTGGAGAAGCTCCTTTCAGACGAAGAAATTCTGCTCAACCAGGAGAACAAGGAGCGTCTTATCGCCGAGATACAGAGCGAAACCCTCGGCCTGGGGCCTATCGAGCAGTATATGCACGACCCTGACATATCCGATGTTCTGGTGAACGCCCACGATCAGGTCTACATCGAAAGGTTCGGCAAGCTGGAGTTGACCGACACCAGGTTCAAAGACGATAATCACGTTATGCAGATCATAGACCGCATCGTATCCCGTGTCGGGCGGAGGATAGACGAATCGTCCCCCATGGTGGACGCGCGTCTCCCGGACGGCTCCCGGGTCAACGCCATAATTCCTCCTCTGGCCCTAGACGGCCCCATGCTGTCCATCCGCAGATTCCGGGTGAACGTGTTGAGCACGGATGACCTCCTGGATAACCGAACTTTGAGTCCGGCCATGATCGAGCTTTTAAAGGGAATGATCAAAGCTAGGCTCAACGTGGTGATTTCCGGGGGAACCGGGGCGGGGAAGACCACGCTTCTCAATATCCTCTCCGCCTATATCCCCGTGGAAGAGAGGATAGTTACCATCGAGGATTCGGCGGAGCTGCAGCTTCAGCAACCGCACGTGATCAGGCTCGAGACCAGACCCCCCAACATCGAGGGCAGAGGCACGGTGACCCAGAGGGATCTGGTAAGAAACAGCCTGAGGATGAGACCCGATCGAATAATCATCGGTGAGGTGAGGGGTTCGGAGATCTATGACATGCTGCAGGCCATGAATACGGGACACGACGGATCCCTGACCACCATTCATGCCAACAGCACCCGGGATACTCTTCTGAGATTGGAAACCTTAATGCTTTTGACCGGCATCGAGATACCCGAGAAGGCCATCCGGGAACTGGTCAGTTCAGCCATAAACGTGCTGATACAGGTCAGTCGTTACAGCGACGGGTCGCGCAAGGTCTCCAGCATATCCGAGATCGTGGGAATGGAGAGAGAGACCATCACCATGCAGGAGATCTTCTCCTTCGAGAAATCCGGCCTGGGGGAGGATGGCCAGGTCATGGGCGAGTTTCGACCCACCGGCATCCGTCCCAAATTCATGGAGAGGTTGATAAGATCGGGTGTGCGTCTGTCGGCAGAACTTTTCAGCCCTTAAGAGGTGAAAGCGCTATGATGTACAACATAGTCCTGGCGGTATTTGCGGCAGCCTTCCTGAGCGCAGTGGCGATATACCTCGTCCTAAGCGACAAACTGGGAAAGCGCCAGAGAAGGGTCAGGGCCAGACTGGAGAAGCTGGCCTCCGATGCTACGGAAGAAAGGCAAGCGGCCTATGCCATTCTGCGAGACGACAAGCTCAGCCAGATACCCACCTTGGATCGCATCCTGTCGAAGTTCAGATTCTCTCAAGAGTTGCAGCGTACCATAGACCAGGCAGGAGTTCCTTTGAAAGCGGGTGCTTTGATCCTGGGGATGCTATCCTTAGGAGGATTGATCTCTCTGTTGGTGCTGACTCTTTTCCACATCTTTCCTTTGGCCCTTGTGGCGGGCCTGGTGGGGTTGAGTCTGCCGTACCTCTATATTCTCAGGAAAAAAAAGAAGAGGACGGACGCATTCGAATCCCTCCTTCCTGAAGCCATAGACATGATGACTAATGCCCTAAAATCCGGGTTCTCACTTGGGGCGTCGCTAAACATGGTAGCCAAGGAGATACCTGATCCGTTGGGAATAGAGTTCGCCATCACTTTCGAGGAGCAGAACCTTGGCGTCGGCCTTTCTGAGGCCATGGGCAACATGCAGAAGAGAATCGAGAGCGAAGACCTCGCTCTATTCACCACGGCTCTGGTGATACAGAAGAGGACCGGTGGCAACCTGGTGGAGATCCTGGAGAAAATAGGAAGTACCATGAGAGAGAGGTTCAGGCTAAAACGAGAGGTGAGGATCTTCACCGCCCAGGGGAGGTTCTCGGGTTTCATCTTGATTCTGCTTCCCATTGCTATGGCAGTTGCCATATTCGTCATCAACCCGGAGTATCTGAAGGTCCTCTTAACAGAGAGGGTTGGCAACTTTATGTTGGGCACGGCCATCCTCATGCAGATAGCTGGAGTGTGGATAATAAAAAGGATTGTCGACATTAGAATCTAGGGTGATGCCATGACCGTTTATCTGATCATAGGCTCGGTCTTCGCAGCGGTATTCCTTTTGTGCTTCGTGATTTTGTATTTTATCTCCAGACGGAAAGACCCGGTCAGGCTTCGACTGAAAGATCTGACCGACCAGGACGGGGAAAAAGATGCGAAAACGGGAGTTGTCTCGCTCAAGAACGCTACTTTGGTGCTGGGACTGGACTCCGAACAGGCTAAAGGAACCAGGCTGTGGCTGGCTCAGGCTGGATACCGCGGGCCTCAAAGCGTTTTCAACTACCAAGGAACCAGATTGATCTTTGCCACCTTTCTGGGTGTGACCAGCGTGGTGATGGGGCTGTATTCTCACCTTGACTCCGCCTTGATTCCGCTGCTAGTGTTCGGCGGAATCCTCGTCGGGGGGTACCTTCCCAAGCTCTGGGTGGCTCACAAGATCGTCCAGAGGCGAGAACAGATCAGGCGATCCGTTCCCGGTGTACTGGATCTGATGGTGGTGTGCGTGGAGGCGGGGCTAAGTCTCAACGCCGCCATTCAAAAGATCGCTACGGAAACCCAAAACGCTCACCGAGCCCTGTGCGAGGAGCTCCAACTGGTAAACCAGGAGATCCTCATCGGCAAAAGCCGGGCGGAAGCCTTTCGCAACCTGGCCCGGAGAACGGGCGCTGACGAACTGAGATCGTTGGCAGTCATGTTGATTCAAGCAGACAAGCTGGGAACCAGCATTGCCGATTCTCTGAGAGTGCTCGCTGATTCCCTTCGAGTCAAGCGCCGACAGCGGGCCGAGGAGGCCGCCCACAAGACCTCGGTCAAACTGGTTTTCCCTCTGGTCCTGTTGATCTTTCCGGAACTCCTGGTCATACTTGTGGGCCCGGCGCTGATCAACATCGTCAAAAGTCTTTCACAGGTCGGACAATAAGCTGTAATAAAGGAGGTGAGCCGAGATGTCAACAACGGTGATTCTGATCATAGCAGCAGTGGTCCTGGGCACGCTTTATTTTCTGAAGAGAAGTGCCCGGCTTCGAAAGCAGGCAAAAAAAGACTTCTAAGGAGCTCCACTGTTTTAAAGGAGGAAAGCCAAGCTCAGCTGTACTATCCCTCGAAAGGCGGCCTCGATTGCAAAGGGGGAGAGCTGCTCTGCTGGTTACAGATCCTTGCAGAAGGCTCACTGGACACTCTCTGCGCCCAGACCAGCCTGGCGTCACCGAGCAGGAAGCTTAAGCGCAGAATTCCGTCGACTCCTGGTACCCGCTTGCCTGGACGCCCGGGAGTCCTTGATCAAGAGTGCGCCTTACCAGGCAAGGCTGGGGGAAACTCCGTCTCCCCATCCTTAAGTGTCACTCTCATACTCAATCCTGCATCTCGATTCTGTGTCCGTCGTCTCTTCTGAAAACGAAAAGACGTCTCTCGTCGAAATCAATCTCGACTGGTTGCCCCTCTTTAAGTCTGGTCTGATGGGAGGAAATGGCTACCACATCCTGACCGCCGACCCGCAGGTAGACCAGCGTCTGCGCGCCGAGCGAGGCCAATAGAGTCACCTCTCCCTTGAAGGCCCCGGTTCCCTCACGGCCCGCTATCCAAACGTGTTCCGGTCTCAGTCCCAGAATGACTCTCTTTTTGTCCACTTTCTTCTCGACCTTCAGATCCTTCTGCGACCGGTCCAGGATCTCTCCGTTCAGCAGATTCATGGTCGGGGTGCCGACGAATCTGGCCACAAAAAGATTCCGGGGATCATCGTAAATCTGCTCGGGCGTGCCAACCTGCTGGATTTTGCCGTCCTTCAACACGGCAATCATGTCCCCCAAGGTCATGGCCTCGGTCTGATCGTGGGTGACGTAAATGGTGGTGACTTTCAGACGCTTCTGCATGCGCTTCAACTCACCCCGCATGTTCATCCTCAGCT
This sequence comes from uncultured Ignavibacteria bacterium, assembly GCA_964345305.1. GTDB lineage: Bacteria > Zixibacteria > MSB-5A5 > MSB-5A5 > SM1-73 > SM23-73-3. The sequence goes on from CAYFQZ010000262.1 coordinate 15,807, forward strand.
GGGCATCAAGATTGGACAACGGTTCATCCAGCAGAAGCAGGCTGGGGCGGCGAACGATGGCTCTCCCTATGGCTACACGCTGCCTCTGGCCCCCGCTCAGTTCGGCTGGTTTAGCTTTAAGCAGATCGGATATTTCGAGTGTCCCGGCCACCTCATCCACTCGAGCTCTGATCTCGCTGCGGCTGACTCTGGCAATCCTCAAGGGAAAGGCGATGTTATCGAACACGGACATGTGGGGGTAGAGAGCGTAGCTCTGGAACACCATGGCCACGTTCCGCTCTCTGGGAGTCAGGAAAATTCTATTTCTTACCGACACCACCGGTTCGTCGCCTATGTATACCTCTCCTGCGCTCGGTTTCTCGATTCCGGCGACGATGTTAAGAAGCGTGCTCTTGCCGCAGCCACTGGGCCCCAGGAGAACGAAAAACGTCCCCGGTTCCGTTTCGAGGGTTACCTCCTTCAAGGCAGCGGTCCTGCCCCGAAGAGAGAAAAAGTCCTTGCTGATACCCTGAATCCGGATCGCCTTCATCCTTTCAATGCCCCTTGCGTAAGGCCCTGGATGATGTACTTTTGAAACGTCGCCGTCAGGGCTGCCAGCGGCACGGATGCTAAAGCGGCACCGGCCATAACCTGGCCCCAGGGAATCTCGCCGTGCAGCCCCTGGAATAAGGCTATCCCCACCGGGACAGTCCTGGCCTTGTAGTCCACGGTGAGCATCAGAGCAAACAGAAACTCGTTGAACGAGAAGATAAACGCCAAAAGGAGCGTGGAAAAAGCTCCCGGCAGGGCCAGGGGAAATATCACCTTTCGCAGCGTCTGGAATCGCGTGGCTCCGTCCACGAAAGCGGCCCTGTCCAAGTCTTTGGGCAATTGCGAGAAGTAGCTCAACATGATCCAGAGGGCAAAAGGCAAAGTCAGCGTGACATAGGGGAAGATCAGTGCTGCGTAAGTATTGATCCAGCCCAGCCCGGTCATCATCTTGAAAAGATAACCGACCACGCTTATCTGGGGAAACATCGAAAGCCCGAGTATGCCCAAGGGGATAGCTGCCCTGCCGGGGAAACGAAGCCTGGCTATTGCATATGCCGCAGAAGATGCAAATAACGTGGCCAGCACAGCAGAAACAGAGGAGACGAGCATGCTGTTTCTGAGGTAATCCACAAAATGCAGAGTCCGGCTGAACAGAATCTCGGCGTAGTTTCTTAGGGTGAAGGCAAAAGAACTCGGATGGGACGGAAAATCAGGCGCCTGGCTGAAAGAGACTACCAGCATCCAGGCGAATGGCGAGAGGGTAAAGATCGCCAGGCCCAAGGCGCCCACCCAAGTCAGCAGGCTTTTTGACTTTTCTTCCCTCATGGCGTTAGCTCTCTGAATCGGCCCAGTCTCACATAGAAAAATGCAAGGGCCGAAGCAATCGCGAATATTATGACCGAAACCGCCGAGCCGTATCCGAAGTCGCCCGAGACAAAGTGCCTGTATGCGTAAAGCGAAAGCGAAGACGTGCTGCCCCCGGGACCGCCGCCGGTGAGCACATAGACCAAATCGAAGATTCGTATGGCGTCTATGGTCCGGAAGAGGAGAGCCACCACCAGCACCGGCCTCAAAAGAGGCAGGGTGATCCTGAAGAACCGTTGAGCGAAAGTGCTACCGTCTACCATGGCCTGCTTGTACACGTCTCGGGGGATGGCGGCCAGCCCGGCCAGCAGTATGATGGTGATGAACGGAGTGGTCTTCCACACATCTGCCATGACCAACGAAGCGAACGCACCGACCGGAGAGCCAAGCCAGTTTATCGGCACCGAGCTCACTCCCAGCTTCACCACCAGGAAATTCAGTAGGCCGTAATCGTAGTTGTACATCAGTTGCCAGATGCGGGCGGATACGGCCACCGGAATAGCCCAGGGGATCAGGATGGAAACCCTGAGCATGCCGCGCGCGCGGAAGTTCTCGTTCAGCACCAGGGCGAAGATGGTCCCCAGGACAAGTTCCAGACTCACGGATGCCAGCACAAAAAGAAAGGTGAATCTCGCCGATTGCCAGAAATGGGGGTCGGCAACAAGCCTCTGATAATTCCCCCACAGGATCAGTCTCCGCGGAAGGAACGTCACGTCGCGAAACAGACTCAAGATCCAGGTCCCTGTTACCGGGAATAGGACAAAAACGAGTGCGGACAGAATCAGGGGAAGGACAAAGATGTAAGCATCCCGAACCTCCTTCGGGACGTAAAACTCCCTATTTCTGATCATACGTCCGGCCCAACTTCTCCACCTCAGACTGCATCATCTCCAACGCTTCCTCTGGCTCGATCCCGCCCGAGAGGCAAGCATTGGCATGTCTCTGAATCACCTCTGAGAGCTGCGAGTAATAGGGCAGATTCGGTCTGGAGATTGCGTTTTGGAATATTCCAGCGAGAAGGTGAAGGTGCGGATACGCTTGCTTTACCTCCTCATCCTGGTAAACGTCTTCCCTTCCGGGATTCCAGCCCAGATGGAGAACCAGCTTTTTCTGCGTGGAGAAAGAAGCAATAAACTTCGCCAGCTCCCAGGCCTTACTCTTGGAATCCGAATACCGTGAGATACCCAGATGCCAGCCTCCGAGGGTGGAAACGTTTCTGCCGCCCTCGAAGCGGGACAGCGCAGCTATTGCCACCTTGCCCCGCACGGCTGAACCCTTGCTCTCGTGCAGTTTCCAGGCGTAAGGCCAATTTCTTTCAAACAGGGCATTGCCTCGCTGGAAGAAGCTCCTGACTTCTTCCTCCCTCATTTCGGTGAACGTATTAGGGGGAGAAATCTCGTGCTTGTGAATAAGATCGCGCATGAACTGCAGGGCCCCGAGGTTTTCCGGCGTATCCAAGCGTATCCTCGGTCCGTCAAGTATCCCTCCGTTGTTCGATGCGGCGAACTCCAGGAAGGTGCAAACCAGGCCTTCGTATTGAGCTCCCTGCCACACAAAGCCGTAGAAGCCGGGGTTGTTTTGCCTCTCCCTTCTCTGAATGGAATCCGAACAGACGGTCAACTCGGTCCAGGTCACCGGTGGACGATCATATCCGTACTTTTCCAGCAGGTCTTTTCTGTAGTAGAGCAACCCGCCATCGATATAGACGGGCAACGCAAAAAGAGTATCTTTGTATCTGTCCGCAAAATCGATCACCCCCTGAAAAAAAGGCTCCATCGAAAAACCGCTCGTAATCAGGTATGAATCCAGCGGCTCCAGCCAGCCGGAGGCAACAAACTGTCCGATCCACACCACGTCCATCAAGAACAGGTCCGGGTCGCTCTGCCGGGATTTCAAGGGAACGATCAATCCCTGTCTTCTTTGATCCGAATCCGTTGGCTGCCTCACGATTCGAACGTTCAGACCGGAACTTTGTTCGAATTCCCCTATGATTTCTTCCCAGTATTCCAGTTCGTCCGGGGCGCCGCCCACCATAAAGGTTATCCCGCTCTCTTTCCCCGCGCAGGAGAAAAGCAATGTGGCCACAGCGGCCAGCAAGATCGCGAGCAGATTACTGCCGAACTTGTTCCTGCTCATCCCAGACTCTCTTGTGGTTACCCGAGAAATCTTCGGTGCCTCCTCAGTGCTAATTTTATGCTATTCCGTCGAGAAAGTCAAATCCTTCTTTATCCGGCCACTCTTACAGGTCTGTGTGATAGGGCAGACGTCTGACCGGCCCTCGAGGCGAGGGCGGAGCGGGTATGGCTTGGATGACCTGACGGAAATTAGAAATCAGTGGGATCTGAGAAAAATGCTTGCTGATTCCGAAGCAACCGTGTTGGTGGGAAGATTCTCTGGCGGAGTAACGCCGTATGCCTACTGTCCAATCTGGTATTCTTTTATCTTATAGAGCAGCGAGCGATAGCTGATATCAAGAAGTTGAGCAGCTTTTCTCCTATTCCAGTTGGTCTGATTAAGCGCCTGGCTGATGAGAGCCTTCTCCTCCGCAGCCACTGCAGCCCCAACTCTCCTCTTCAGGGAAAGGTTGCCTGCACCAGAGCTTGAAACCGGGGGTGACGGCTGGTCAGACGTTGCTGTAGATTGCCGCTTGACCGTATCCAGGGCAATATTCTCGTCTTCTCTGACCACGATCTGTTTGATTACGTTTTCCAGCTGCCGGACGTTTCCGGGCCAGTCGAAGTCCCGCAAAAGCTCGATGGTAGCCGAGGAGATGGCGCGGTATTTTTTCTTGTAAAGGGCGCCGTATTTCTGAAGGAAATGCTCGATCAAGAGAGGGATGTCATCCATTCTCTCCCGCAGTGGAGGGAGGTTCAAGGTCACCTCGTTCAGCCGGTAGTACAGATCCTCTCTGATGGTTCCACCTTTTATGCCCTTTTCCAGATCGCGGTTGGTGGCACACACGATCCTGGTGTCTACTCTTATGGTCTTTACGCCCCCCACCCGCATAAACTCGTACTGCTCCAAGACCTGAAGCAGCTTGGACTGCAGCTCCAGGGGCATGTCTCCGATCTCGTCCAGAAAGATGGTTCCCCTGTTGGCCGTCTCGAACCTTCCCGGCTTGGTCTTGTGCGCGCCGGTAAAGGCCCCCTTCTCGTAGCCGAAAAGTTCGGCCTCCAGAAGTTCTCTGGGGATGGCGGCACAGTTGACCTTGACGAACGGCCCGCTCTTGCGGCCGGAGAGATTGTGGAGCATCCTTGCCACTATCTCCTTACCGGTTCCTGACTCGCCGCGGATCAAAACGGTCAGCTCGCTGTCGGCCACCTGCTCGATCACGGCCCTGACCTGGAGCATCCCGGCACTGTCGCCAATCAG
>CAYFQZ010000263.1:0-12219 GCA_964345305.1 uncultured Ignavibacteria bacterium
GGACGTGGACGTGCCCGCCGCCGAGGACGTGCCGGACAACTGGGATTTTGAACAGTTGCTGCGCTCAGAGATGGAGCTGGCAGGGCAGGAGGCGGATTCAGGGGGAAAGGCCTACGAGGATCTGAGCTATCGGTACAAGCAGGAACAGACCAAAGAACTTCTGCGGAAGCTGAAGGAATTCTCTCCTGAAGAGGTGGAACGGATTCAGCAGCTTCTGGAGATGGAGGATCGACGGAGGACTCTGGACGAATTCCTGGACGTGTTGGCCGAGGTTCTGGTGGCCGAAGAGGATGTCTCTGAATTCAAGGAGATAATGAATGCGATGAATAGAGTTCTGGACGTCCTGGTGAACGTGGCTGATTTCCATTCGGCGGCCAACATCATTCACAGGTTGAGAAATCTTGAGAGTACGTTGACGGAAGCATCAGGTGGCAAGACACAGACGGTCAGCGAAAAGATGGATATGGCCTTGCAGGTGATCGACCGGGCAGGCACGGAGGAAAACATTAACAGGGTTTCCCTGGTCCTCAATGAGAAAGAGATGCTCGATCTCACCTGGGTAAGGCGATACCTGCTGTCCCTGGGTCAAAGCTCGGTCGTTCCCATCATCCACATGCTGGGAGATCTGAAGGAGCTCAAAACCAGGAAGATGGTGTGCGAGGTGCTGGCGGAAAAGGCGAAAGACCGCATGGAGCTTCTGAGAGAGGGATTGTCCGACCAGCGCTGGTACGTGGTCAGAAACATAATCTGGGTCATCGGCACCGTCGGACTGGAGGAGGGAGCCAAGCTCCTGAAGCCCATAGCCAAGCACCGGGAGGTGAGGGTCAGGAAGGAGACCGTGGCGTCTCTTATCAAGATTCCCGGCTCTCAGGCCGGATCTTTGCTAATCTCCTTCCTGGAGGACGAGGACAAGAAGGTACGTCTGCTTGCTTCTCGCGGACTGGCCCGGAAGAGAGAGCAGCAAGCGGTGCCGGCATTGGTGAAGATGATCAAGGGTGAAGAGTTCAGGGACAAGACGCCCGATGAAAAAAAGAGTCTTTTGGAGGGGCTGGTGGCCATCGCAGGAGAGGAGGCCATTCCTTTTCTGGTGAAGGTGATAAGTAAGCGACGCTGGCTGAAAAGGGATAAGCACAACGAAACCCGCGTTCTGGCCATCGGGGCGTTAAGCCTGATCGACGAGCCCCGCGCGCACGAGGCCCTGAGTCATCTAAAGAAGAAGAGAAACAAAGGCGTCCGCCAGGCGTGCGAACACGCCCTGCGCCGAGTCCAGACGCGCCGCGCCAGACAGAGTGAAAAGGTTCCAACCGTTTGATCTGGAAACTCTTTGACGTGGGGGAGGGAGCTTTGGTCACAGAGACCTCAGCAAAGCCGACAGAAGAAGACGTGGCCCAGGAGGACAAAGGCCACCTTTTGGAGCAGGGCAGAAACCTGGTTTACCAGCTCTACGTCTCCATCAGAACCGCCCAGATTTACGACAGATCCAACTCCATGTACGTGCGGCAGATGCAGAACCTCTTCGAGGCCACCAGGCCTTTGCTGGAGAACGAAAACGAGATCTATCTCAAGTCCAAAGAAGGCTACCTGTTCTTGAACGATCACAGACTGAGATTCTCGTTCGATGGATACGTGTCCAGCAAATTCCTCATGGACGTTTTCGGCGGACTTCAGTTTGAAGCCCTGACCATCGATGCCGCCGTTACTGCCCGCGAGCTGGACCAATTCATCTTCATCCTGGCGCACGCGGACAGCGAAGCTCAAGATCCCTTTGAAAACCTACAAGAAGCGCTGCGTTCATCAAACCTTCGCGGCATCGAGATAGAGAAGTTCGCTTCGGATCGGGACGCCGAGGCTGAATCCCTGCCCGAGGGTCAGAAGAAGCTGGCCAAGAAGAGATTCTTCAAGACGCTTTCGGTGGCACAGGAAACCATGGAGGCGGCAAAGGCAGGGCGAAGCATAAACACTGTCAAGAGCAAGAGGGCCATCCAGTTCCTGATAGACCAGCTGATACAGAATGAGACCAACCTTATGAGCCTGACGTCCATCAAGAACTTCGACGAGTACACCTTCGCCCACTCCGTCAACGTCTGCATACTCTCGGTATCTTTGGGTGCCAGGCTCGGTCTTTCCAAAAGGCAACTGAGTGAGTTAGGTTTCGCCGCCCTGTTCCACGATGTCGGCAAGGTGAGATTGCCTTTGACAATCCTGAACAAGCCCGGCGAGCTGGAAGAAGGGGAATGGGAGCAGATCAGGCAGCATCCTGTTTTCGGGGTAAAGACGCTCCTCTCCAAGCGCAGCCTTGACAGATTCTCCACCCGGGCCATGGTGGTTTCCTTCGAGCACCATCTCAAGCTGGATCTATCAGGCTATCCCACATTGAGTTTCAAGGCAGACCTGAACCTCTTCACGCGCATTGTCACCATCGCTGACGTCTATGACTCGATAACTTCCGGTCGAGTGTATGCAAGAACGCCTCTAACTCCAGACGAGGCGCTGAGAAGAATGCTGGGCAGCAGCGGCAGCGCCTTCGACCCGTTGCTTCTGAAGGTCTTCATAAACATGCTGGGCATCTACCCTGTCGGATCCCTGGTGATCTTGGACTCGGGGGAGGTGGGGGTGGTTATGAAGGCCAATCCCGCCGACCTTTCCCGTCCAGAGGTGGCCATCATTGCCGACCGGAGCGGCAAGAAGGAGAAGATAGAAACCCTGGATTTGACCAAGATGGACGAGGGAACAGGAAAGCACAAAAGGAGCATCCTGAAAACCTTCGATCCCCGTCAGTACAATCTGGACGTCGCCAGATACATCTATTGACATTCGGCGGAAGAGACCCCTGCTCAGAACAGAACTGAGAAGACGATCCTCACGTCGTCCCTCCCCCGACCGCGAGGCTGCACGCTGACCGACAAATCTCTCACTTTTTCCTTGTCGAAATTGTAAAGGTGCGCATCCACGTAGGCATCGAACATGCTGAGGAATACGATACCGGCCGTGACCCAGAGGAAAAGGTTCCTTCTGTCCTCGTAGAACTCGAACTGCTCGAACTCCCAATATCTTTCCGGATTGTCCGGGTTCTGGAAGTTCTTCTTGTGCTTGTTCATCCTACTCCAATCGACGGCAGCCATGGTGATGAACGTGGCCTCCGCTCCAAAGACGACCAAGCTTTTGAAATACTTCCGATTGTAGAGTTGTCCCCATCCGGGAAAAGCCACTGATCTCAACAAAGCCCCCATGGGAGATTTCCGCTCCAGGAGGGAGTCTGTTTGGCCGACCGCTGCGGGTGCGCCCTGGTTTTCTGTTTGTCCTTGGACACTGATTCCCGTTGCGAGCCAAAACGAACAGAAAAGCAGGAGCAGACAAAGACTCCTCTTCATAATCGGCTTACTCCTTGAAACCGAGATCGAACCTACCGGATACTGAAGATAAGAGGCCAGCCTGGGGGAGACAAGACCTTTTTGAAAGCGGGCTGCCGGGTTTCTTTCGGAACCGGATCCTGACGAAGTCACCCTCCGGTTCTTTCCGAGGCAAGGCATGACCCCTTGCGGTCTAACGCCGCCAAGTCGGGCCGAAGGCTGATATTCAAGAACCTGCCGCCGCGAGTGCTCCTTTTTTGAGCTAGCCTATTCTGTCTCAGACACCCGGAGGCTTGCGTTTGGTCAGCTTCAAACCCGACACTCAAAGACGCGCCATCGGGAGTGCTCGCCCTTACGCGCCGTATGGCTGCAGGCGAGCCGATTGCGCCCAGAGGATCTCAAAGCTTCCGTCGAGTCGGGCTGAAAGCGCGACACTCCGATACGCTTCCCCGCGAAATCCCTTGACTAATCCGGGATATGAGATATATATGATTGGCGGAGGCACAGAATGAGTATGAAAATTACGGTATCCGATAGGCTGAGGGCACTTTTGAAAAGAGAGACCCGGGTGGCGGTTTTGACCGGAGCGGGGATATCCGCGGAAAGCGGAGTGCCCACCTTTCGGGGTGAGGACGGGCTGTGGAAGAAATTTCGTCCGGAGGAGCTGGCCACCTTCGATGCGTTCATGGCCAACCCGGAGCTGGTTTGGGAGTGGTACGAGTACCGAAGGAAGATTGTCGAGGAGATCGAGCCAAACCCCGGGCACTTTGCCTTGGTCGATTTTCAGAAGCACTTCGACAACTTCGACTTGATCACCCAGAACGTGGATGGGCTCCATCACCGGGCGGGTTCCGAGAACGTGATTGAGCTGCATGGGAACATAAGGAGGAATAAGTGCATCCGATGCGGGAAGGGATACGAAAACCTGGAGGGGACGCTTCCCGGCAATCCCCCGCAATGTCCCTGTGGCGGAAACATTCGTCCAGACGTGGTATGGTTCGGCGAAATGCTGCCCCAGGATGCGATAAACTATGCCTTCGACGCGTCGTCGCGATGTGCTCTTTTCTTTTCGGTGGGAACCTCCGCCGTCATCCATCCGGCAGCATCGCTGCCTCTGATCGCCAAGCGGAACGGCGCCTACGTGGTGGAGGTAAACGTCGCACCAACGGAGATCACCCATCTGGTGGACGAAAGTCTGATGGGCAAATCCGGAGAGATCCTGCCGTTCTTGGCGAAGTTCTTGAGCTGAAGTGGCTTCAAGTGCAGGAGACGAAGATAACTTTCAGGCCCGACCTTTGATGCGACCACGCCATTCGTCGGGCGCCAGCATACAGGTTCTGAGGATATCCGTGGGTGAGTGGTAATTCGGTTCCCATGACAGAACGCGCCAAGCCTGATTCCAATCTCCGGAATTATGTCCTAATTGTCTGCGCCGGAATCTTGGTTTTCTCCCCTTGTCTATTCAACTTCTTCGTATCCGATGATTTCATCTGGATAAATCGGGGCACTCTTCTGTCTGTCCACGACATGTTTCATATGTTTGAGTATCCCACCTACAACGTATTTCGCCCTTTAATCCCAGCGGTATTCTTTCTGCTTCATCAGATCTTCGGACTATCAGCTTTTGGTTATCATCTGGTCAGCATTGCCCTTCACGCTTTGAATGGGCTGCTTTTCTTCAAGATACTTTTGAGCTTTTCTGTGAGGAAAGAACTGGCCCTCGCGTCATCCGTGATATTCATCACTCATTTCGCTCATGAGGAGACGCTTTTTTGGGTGTCGAGCAACTGCGTTCTGATCTGCTGGTTTCTTTTGCTGACATCGATTTTGGCTTTTCTGAGGTGGCTTGAAGGAGGTAGATTCTGGCATTATCTGATCTCGCTCGGGTTGGGTGTCCCGGCGCTGTTTGCCAGGGAAGATGCCATGGTACTGCCGCTGGTGCTTTCGGTGACGGTCTGGCTGAAACGTGTCCTATTTACGCGATCTGTCGGCCAAGGTGAACACCCGAGCGGGAGACTTGCACACCGGTTATGTTTGGTGCCCTTTTTTGTTGCTGCCGCGGCCTACTTATACATCAGGGACGTGAGTTTGACTGACGCCGGCCTGAAAGGCTTGGTTTCGCTCAATCCCCTTAACGTGATAAGGAATCTCGCTTACCTTGCGTCCAATCTCTTTTTCCCGTTAAGACTGGTTTTCGACGTGGTGGGCTACCAGCATGCCGCCGCAATAAACGCGGCGGTGGACGATATCCGCACAACTGTCCCCACGGCGATAGCCGGTTCTCTCGTATTGGTGGGCTTCATCGCCGTGTTCTTCAGATGGATGACCGCGCAGGTCAACAGAGAACTTAAATGGGCGGTGGCAACCTTTCTGGGTGCCCTTGTGCCCTTTCTTTTCTTTAAGGGATACGGACAGAGGTTCACCTATTTGCCGCTTCTTGGTTTCTCCGTGATGGCGGCCGTGGCCCTGCTGCCAAAGGCCTCCAAAACCGCAGGTCGTTTCCTGCGGCTGAAAAAGAACCCCGTCTGGGCATTTGCCACTATCATCGTATTTCTGAATTTCTTTGTCTTGCTTGAGCGGAATGTTTGGTGGGCAAGGGCGGGCAAGACGTCCCAGGCCGCCATGACATATGCCTGGGCGGAAATCAGCAGGCTGCCTGCCGGCTCTGCGGCTTGCTTCACCGGTTTGCCCAGCCGGTTACACGGTGCATATGTTTTCAAGAACGGCTTCGTGGAGGCCATGTACGCATTCCACCCGGTGCGGCAAGCCGATATATTGATCGTGCATGACGAAGATCTTGACCCCCAAAGGCTGGAGAGTATCGGCGGATGCTCTATGTTCAGGTATGAGCAAGGCACGTTTCGCCGTATATACTGACGCGGCCTACCGGGAATACGACGCCGACACCTCGGGCTTTCTTTGTCTGCCAGCCAGATCAAGAAAGCAGAGGTTGCTAATGACTGGATGTCTCGATCGTCTTTTCGAGTCCGTTCAATGCCTGACACATTGTCGCCTTCTGATACGCTGGCGGCAGGCACGCCTTTCCGGCCTCATGAGGCAGAGCAAACGGCGAATCGAATGGCGTTTAGGTGGCCGACGGCGCGAAGCCTGACGCTCTAACAGGGAGTGCCTGATGGCATGATGAAGATCAAAGATCTCGAGGCCCGGGCAGAAAAGGCATACAGTCTGCTGGAGAACTGCGCGGTGTGCCCCAGAAAGTGCGGGGTGAACCGACAGAGAGAAGAAACGGGATTCTGCGGAGTGGGGGAAAAGCCTAAAGTAGCCAGCTGTAACGTCCATTACGGTGAGGAGCCCCCCATATCCGGAACCAGAGGATCGGGAACCATCTTCTTCGCCGGCTGCAACCTGAGTTGCAGGTACTGCCAGAATTTCCCCATCAGCCAGCTCCGACACGGAAAGCCGACCAGCCTGCAAGAGTTGGCAGGCATGATGCTTCGCCTGCAGTCTAAGGGCTGTCACAACGTCAACCTGGTAACCCCTTCCCATGTTGTTCCCCAGATTCTCGGAGCTTTGTCCCTGGCGCGGAAACGGGGCTTTGACCTGCCGCTGGTTTACAATACGTCCGGATACGATTCCATCGAGTCCCTGAGGCTTCTGGACGGCGTTATTGACGTTTATCTCCCGGACATGCGGTACTCGGACGATAAGGTGGCGCAGGAACTCTCCGGGGCAGGGGATTACGTGGAAGCGAATCGACGGGCGGTGGCCGAGATGTATCGACAGGTGGGCAATGTGGTGACTGACGAACAGGGCATCGCCGCAAGAGGGCTGATCGTCCGCCACTTGATCCTGCCCCATGATCTGGCCGGCACAGACAAGACCTTTCGGTTTATCGCAGAAAAACTCTCCCCTGAGGTCTACGTAAGCTTGATGGGTCAATATTTCCCCAGCTTCAAGGCTGAGCGGTGCGTATCAATAAACAGAAAAATCACCCCTGAGGAGCACGAGGCTGCAGTGAAGAGTTTCTTCACGACAGGTTTGAGCCGGGGATGGATGCAGGAGCGGCCAAAGTATGAGGCGCCGTATGTGGAAGAATAAGCTGTCGGTTATGTTTGTCGCCACCTTCTTGCTGTGCGGATGCACTTACTACAATACCTTCTACAACGCCAGAAAGGCCTTCAAGGAGGGGGAAAAGGCGCAGGAGAAGGCTTCCCCCGGCAGACGTAGCACGGTTGGCAAGGCCCAGTATGAGACCGCCATCAAGAAGGCCTCCAAAGTCCTCACCTTTCACCCCAAGAGCAAATGGGCGGACGATGCCCTGTACATGATCGGAAGGGCCTATTTCAACATGGAGGACTATGTAAAGGCCAGAAGAAAATTCGAGGAGCTGATAGCCAGCTTTGCCAAAAGCAATCTGGTTGACGATTCCCGTTATTACATAAGCCTGTGTCATTACTACTCGGGAGAGGAAGTGGAGGCCATACGAATGCTCAAGGATTTCCTGCAGTCCAAGAAGATGGGGAAGAAGAGAAAAGCGGAGGCTTCCTTCCTGATCGCCGAGATGCACTTCCAGAGGACAGAATACCAGGATGCAACGACTTACTACGAGAAGACGGCGAAGGAGTTCGAGCCAGACACCCTGTCGGCGACGACCAGGTTTCGCATAGGCGAGTGTTTGTGGGGGCTGAAAGATTACGAAAAGGCCAAGCAGGCTTTCATCGACGTGGAGAAACTAGATCCCTCTGTGGATCTTTTGTTTGAATCGAGATTCAGGCAGGGAGAATGCTGGTACGTTCTGGGGGACCACCAAAAGGGAATGGAGATATATCTGGATTTGTCGGAAGACGAAAGGTTTTCCAACAAGCTCTCCCCGGTCAAGCTCAAGATTGCCGAGGGGTACTACCATTCGGATGAACTCGCTTTTTCGATGCTGGAGTACTACGATGTGACGGAGAAATATCCCAGGACCGAGGAATCGGCAAAGGCCTATTTTGCGCTGGGAGAGATATTTCAGCAGCTCTTCGCCGATCTGCAGGAGGCCAAGAGCATGTATGAGAGCTGCAACAGGGAAAAGGTCGGATCACCCATAGGTAAGGAGGCGCTTGCCAGAAGTGCGAATATCTCCCAGATAGAGGAATACTACGCGGAGCTGTCCGACGAGGAAACGCAGGAAACGGGTAGAGCTTTGTTCCTTTTGGGTGAGCTTTACCTCACCCAGATGAACCAGTCCGACTCGGCTCTGTCGGAGTATCTAACCCTGGCGGATCAATTCCCGGAATCCGAGTACGCCGCAAAAGCTCTGTACGCCGCAGCCTGGATTTTCGAGAACATAAAGCACGACTCGGCGGAGGCGGCAAAGTTGTGCGAAAGAATTCTAAAGGAGCATCCTCAATCGGATTATCGAAGCGCAGCACTGGATTTTCTGGGCACTCCGCCGGATCCGTTTGAGGCGCTGAGTTCGGAGCAGGCCTATCTGCGAGCAGAGAGATTCCTCTTCGAGGAGTTGAACACCGACTCAGCCCTGGCCCTCTACGATTACATCACGGAGGAGTTTCCCCACAGCCTGTATGCAGGCAAAGCGGCCTTCGCCAGGGCCTGGGCCATCGAACAATATGCCAATCCAGGTGATAGTACGGTAGTTTTTGCCTATCAGAAGGTCATAGACGAATATCCGGAGTCGCCATACGCTGAGGAAGCCCAGATAAGGCTGGGTCTTTCTCAGCGAGCACAGCCCACCATGCCTCAACCGCGTGAAACCACCACGCCGGAGGAAGAGGAAGTCGAAGGGCAGGACAGCACGCTGGTGGCACAAGCCGACACCTCCGGTCCCCAGTTCCCCAAGGCCCCCCCGCCCCTTAAACGGGGAGATTTTATATATCCGGAGAACGAGATCTATACCGGAATCAGGGGGGCGGTGCTGCTCAAGATCAGAATCGAATTCGACGGAAGAGTAAGCGAGGCCGAGGTGGTGAATTCGCTGGAGAATATCTGGATAGACGAGGCGGCCAAACAGGCGGCTTTGAACACCACCTTCGATCCGGAGAGAATCGACATGATGCAGCTGGGAGGGTACTTCCTGTACTCGGTCGAAGTCAAGCCTCCGGAAGACGACAGGCTCATCGACCCTACTCAACCCCAAGACCCGTTCGGACAATAGCATGTATTCTCAGCATCTGAGTCCGGTCCTTTCCAAGGAAGTCCTTCACCACGACACGTTCAAGCTCACTCTCCGCTCTTCTGCCGTTGCCAGGAGAGCAAAGCCGGGCAATTTTGTCCATATCAGAGTCGGTGATGGCGATTACCCCCTTCTGCGAAGGGCATTCAGCGTTCATGATGCCCAGAAGAACAGAGGGCAGTTCGAGATACTGTTCAAAGTTGTGGGAAAGGGGACGGAGATTCTCTCCAAGACAAATCCCGGAGACAGTCTCGACGTCCTGGGGCCGGTGGGGAACAGCTTTTCCCTGCCCCAGAAGACGGACGAAGTCATGCTGGTGGCAGGAGGAATGGGCATAGCTCCCCTGTGGTTTCTCCTGGCAAAACTGATCAAGAGGTCTGATAAGAACAAACTGATCTTCTTCCTTGGCGCCAGAACCAAGAGAGAGCTGGTTTACGCCGAGAGGCTAAAGGAAACCGGCGCACGGGTGATCGTTGCCACCGACGACGGCAGCATGGGAAGAAAGGGTATGGTGACGGAGGTCTTCCTGAAGGAGATCAAAACAAAGCGCTGTGATCATGACAAGCTTGCCGTCTACTCGTGTGGTCCCCAGTTGATGCTGCAAAGGATGGCGGAGATAGCAGAAAAACTGGACCTTTTCTGCCAGGTTTCACTGGAAACCCATATGGCCTGCGGAGTGGGTGCCTGCTGGGGCTGCGCGGCAAAGCAGAAGGATGGAACCTACAAAAGAGCCTGCGTGGACGGCCCGGTGTTCGATAGCAGAGAGCTGGACTTCGGCTGAACTTCTCCCAGGAGCGAGTTTGAAAGGAAAACCTGACCTTTCAGTCAAAGTGGCAAAGGTGCGATTCGCCAACCCGGTTCTGGTGGCATCGGGAACCTTCGGCTTCGGCGAGGAGTACGATCAGCTGATCGACGTTTCCAGGTTGGGGGGCATAATCACCAAATCAGTGACCCTGGTGCCGAGGGAGGGAAACCCGCCTCCCCGAACCTGCGAGACCCCTTCGGGCATGCTAAATGCCATCGGCTTGACCAACTTGGGCGTGGACAGATTCATCCAGGAGAAGTTGCCTTTCTTGAGAGGGCTGAAGACCAGAATCATCGTCAACGTGGCGGGGAGCAAGATCGGGGAATATGTCGAGGTAGTCAAAAGGCTGAATCGCTGCAAGGGAATCGACATGCTGGAGATCAACATCTCATGCCCCAACGTGAAGGAGGGCGGCTTGGCCTTCGGCGCGAAACCGAAAAGCGCCCAAGCGTGCATCAAGCAGATAAGAGACAATACCTCGTATCCAATCATCGCCAAGCTTTCGCCTAACGTGACCGACATAGTGGAGATCGCCAGGGCGGTCGAGGAGGCGGGTGCGGATGCCATCTCTCTGATCAACACCCTGGTTGGTATGGCGATTGACGTTGAGAAGAGAAAGCCGATTCTGGGCAACATAACCGGCGGACTCTCCGGCCCGGCCATAAAACCAGTTGCCCTGGCCATGGTCTGGAAGGTTGCGAATGCAGTGAGCGTGCCGGTAATCGGCATAGGGGGGATCATGGACACACGGGATGCTTTAGAGTTCATCCTGGCCGGCGCTTGTATGATTCAGGTAGGATGCGGAAACTTCGTCGATCCGCAAACCTCCGTAAAGATCGTCAAAGGGTTGAACGGGTATTTGAAAGAGAAAAGGCTGGCCAGGATCGGAGATTTGGTGGGGAAACTCAAAACCGATTGACCATCCGCTTTTCACCTGTCAGGATTGTTTGCCCTCTGAAGTTGGAAGATCGAGAGCCGAGCACGTAAATGCGTTGGGGCAGGCTAGCTTCTTCTTTCACATCTCATATAAATCAGCTCTCAATTACGGATCATCGGCATGTCACATACATGAAGGGACAAGCGAGCTTTCACGCGCAGCAGTCCTCGGCAGGCGCCGGTCCTCCTTTGAAGAGATAATTGAGAAGATGGATCGCATCAGCCAGATCGACTATGCCATCGCCGCTTGCGTCTCCGACGCACAAGGGATCGGGCGGAGGCTCGCCCTTGAAAAGATAATTAAGGATGTACACCGCGTCCCCGACGTTTACCTGACCGTCGCCTACGGCATCGCCGCATACGAAATCACGCTTGGTCCATTGTGCGACATATCCCGCGACCTTGTCGCCCGCAATTGAAAACGGGCCCCCTGCGTTCAATTTGGCGTCATAGACGGTGAAGGCATGAAGGAGAGTATTCATTCCCGATCCCAAAGCTGACCAGGAAGAGCCGTCCCAGGAGGCAATATGATTGGCTTCAACTACGCCCGCGGTGTCGAACCGGCCTCCTGCGATCAATTTAGAGTCATAAATACCCAGTGCACGAACAAAAGAGTTTACACCCGATCCCAAAGGCGACCAGGAAGAGCCGTCCCAGGAAGCAACATAATTAGCTTCAACCCCGCCCGCGGCGGTAAACCAGCCCCCGGCGATCAATTTGGAGTCATAGATGGCCAGGGCTTCAACGTTAGAATTCATTCCCGATCCCAGGGGCGACCAGGAAGAGCCGTCCCAGGAAGCAACATAATTGGCTTCAACTTCGCCCGCGGCGCTGAATAGACCTCCGGCGATCAATTTCGAGTCATCAACGGTCACGGCATCAACGTCAAGCCGCACTCCCGATCCCAAAGGCGACCAGGAAGAGCCATCCCAGGAAGCAACATGATTAGCTTCAACTCCGCCCGCGGCGGTAAATATGCCTCCGGCTATCAA
>CAYFQZ010000264.1:0-2214 GCA_964345305.1 uncultured Ignavibacteria bacterium
GCCTGCCCTATCGTCATTACCGTATAGCCGTCCATCACTGCTTCCAGAGCGCGGACAGGGTCGACCTCGACGACGATCACGTGGGCGTTCAACCCTTTGGCATTGCTAGCTAGGCCGCGGCCGCACCAGCCATAGCCGCACACCACGAACTTGCGGCCGGCCATCAGCAGATTGGTCGCCCGTATGATACCGTCAACAGTGCTCTGCCCAGTTCCGTACCGGTTGTCGAAGAGGTGCTTGGTCTTGGAGTCGTTCACGGCTATCAACGGGTATCTCAGCACGCCGTGTTTCTCCATGCTCTTAAGGCGGATTACGCCAGTGGTGGTTTCTTCCGTACCCCCGATAACGTCGGAAAGCGATCTCTTGCGTTTGGAGAGCAAGGTGGTCACCAGGTCCGCTCCGTCATCCATGGTTATGTGCGGCTGCATTTCCAGAGCGCTCATGATGTGCCGGTAGTATACCCTGTTGCTTTCCCCCTTGATGGAAAAGACCGGCACACCCAGATCCGCAACCAGAGCGGCCGCCACGTCGTCCTGAGTGGAAAGCGGGTTGGACGCGCACAAAGCCACCTTGGCGCCTCCCGCCACCAGAGTGTGTGTCAGGTTAGCCGTCTCCGTGGTGACGTGAAGACAGGCGGCGACCTTGACTCCTCCGAGGGGCTTCTGCTTCCGGAACCTCTCCCGAATCAACCTCAGCACCGGCATGTTTCTTTCGGCCCACTCTATTCTCAGCCTGCCTTCTTTGGCCAGCCCGATGTCCTTGATATCATATTTCATCGTTTCTCCTCTATCGGTATCGTTTATCCTGCCCACTGGTAATCTTAGATCGTTGGTAAGCGAATCGGCTAAGCCTCTCGTTTCAGATCCTCCGCCCTATCCGTCCTCTCCCAGGTGAACTCCGGCTCGTTCCTGCCGAAGTGCCCGTAGGCGGCGGTCCCTCTGTAAATGGGTCTTCTCAAGTTAAGCATCTCCATAATCCCTGCGGGAGTAAGCTGAAAATGTTTTCTGATCATCTCCTGCAGCCTCTCGTGCGTTATCTTCAACGTCCCGAAGCTGTTCACCATTATGGAGACCGGATCGGGCACCCCGATGACGTACGCCAGCTGAATCATCAGCGTATCTGCCAGCCCTGCCGATACCACGTTTTTTGCGATGTAGCGCGCGGCGTAGGTGGCGGAGCGGTCCACCTTGGTGGGGTCTTTCCCGGAGAAAGCCCCGCCGCCGTGCGGCACCGTTCCTCCGTAAGTGTCCACAATGATCTTCCTTCCGGTCATTCCCGTGTCGGACTGGGGGCCGCCGATCATGAACTTTCCCGTGGCGTTGATAAAGTACTTGGTGTCCTCGTCCAGAAGCTTCTGTTCTATCACCGGCTTTACTACTTTTTCAATGATCGCTTCTCTGGCCTCTCGGGTGATGGTCTTCCCTGCGGGATCAAGTATCTCCCCAGTATGCTGGCAGGCCAGAATCACCGTATCCACCCTTCGCGGCGTTCCCTCATCATACTCCACCGTCACCTGGGATTTCCCGTCGGGCCCCAGGTAGGGCAGGGTTCCGTCCTTTCTCAGCTGGGCCAGCCTTCGACACAGCCGGTGTGCCAGCATGATGGGCAGGGGCATAAGTTCGGGCGTCTCCCTGCAGGCATACCCGATCATCAGCCCCTGATCTCCTGCTCCACCGGCGTCCACACCCTGGGCGATATCAGGAGATTGACGACCGATAGCATTCAGAATGGCACACCCGTCGGCACTGAACCCATACCTGGCGTCGGTATAGCCTATTTCCCTCACCAGGTTTCGCACCAGATGCGGAAGATCGACGTAACCGTTGGTGGTTATCTCCCCTCCCACGATCACCAGGCCCACGGTGACGAAGGTCTCACATGCCACCCGGGCCAGGGGATCCTGCCTGATCAGCTCGTCTAGCACCGCGTCGGAAATCTGATCGCACATCTTGTCCGGGTGTCCCTCAGTCACCGACTCGGAGGTGAAGAAGTACTTCTTGGCAGACATCTTTTACCCCTTTCTTTCAGAAACTGGAGAAATGGCATGAACCCGAATCCAATTCACAAAAAGGAAGATTTAGGCCAATTCTATCTCAGATGAATCGCCCAGATTGAGACGACCGGAGGCTCCCCGGACCCGGGCACGGTTTCCTATCAGGGAGTAATCCAGAGTGGAGTTCTCCACCCGGGCCCGCTTCCCTATGATGGAATTCG
>CAYFQZ010000265.1:0-5178 GCA_964345305.1 uncultured Ignavibacteria bacterium
CTTCCCGGCATAATTGTGGAAGTGCCCCTGGAAGAGGGGAAAAATCCGATCCCCATCCGCAAGGACCTCGCCCAGATGCGCTATGACCTGACAATACCCTGTGTGCGGGCGGAAACCCCGCTCAAGATTGACGGGGATCTCTCCGATTGGAAAGGTTCTCGCGGAGTGTGGAGTTCGCACGGTCAAGCGGCGGAAGGCTGGGACCCGAACGACATCTCCGGTGTAGTGCGGTTGATGTGGGATGACGACTGGCTCTACTTCGGCGCCCAAATCTGGGATGATGTATTCGCCGCGCCGGACAACTTGGAAGGCCTCTTTGAGGGTGACTCCGTCAGTATAGTCGTCTCCGGCTATGAAATGGCACTGGCACTGGTCGGCGGCAAGGCGATGGCGGTGCGGCTCACTGAAACCGTTCCCACCGCGCCCATTCCAGGTGCTCGAGTGAGTATCTCCCGCAAGCCGGGATGCACCATCTATGAGAGTGCAATTCCACTGACCCAAGTGTTCAAACAGCCGCCCAAACGAGGAGAGGTCGCCACCAGAGATTGCGGCACCTACTGGCACGACAAGGATGCTGGCGAAGGCATGGAATCCAACTGGGTGCCTTGCAAAGTGGGGTTTGAATAAACCCGGCACAACCGCAGCCAATCTTGAACATTGAAGAACCACAGGCGGAGCCCAATCGTGGGCTCCGCCTGTCTTCAATCTACCTCGGCGTTTTCAGAACTTGCTTAGAAACGCGTCTCTGCTACAATAAACACAAACAGAAGTATCTTCTAGATTACTTAGTCTAGTGGAGGCCGACCAATGCTAAGGTACTGGAAGTCACTCCCTGAGGTACATGGCCTGCTTGATGTGCTGACGTTTGCGGGGAAGATAAGTGATCTTGAATGGCGTGCCAATAATGCTCTTCGTCGCCTTGGGCTTGAAAATGTTCATATTCCCCGCTGCCCATTCGCTAGATTCGTAGAGATACCACAAGAGCTAGTGCGCAAATCCTGGCAGTCATTCTCTCCACCGCTGGAGTGGGGTGACGGTGCCGCTCCTCAACGCATCCTTATGGTGGTTGCACCAATCCTTCAAAATGCTTGGTATTCGCTTCACCCCCTTGATTATGTCGGCAAGTTAACACCTGTCCTATGGGTTCGGCGAGATCAATTACCAAAAGCCCGTAGGCCCGCGTGGTTAAAGGATGAGCACTCGGTTAGCTTGTGGGGAATGGATCCAACATTGTCGCTTGATAATAAACAAGAGGATGATGTCTGCTGGAGCCATGGCAACTCCACTGACCGCAACCCATGGTGGCAGTGGGACGTCATTCGGGCGCGCAAGCTGCTTCTGCGTCTATCAGCTACAGAGTTATCTGCTGAAGGCGCGACTAACGAAGCAGTAGTAGGATCTAGTGCCAAGACACACTCATTCTGGGAAGGCGAATGGGTCATGCGTCCTGTGATATGCCATCGCTGGTCTAAGCAGCGAGGATCCTTCCCGCATCTGGAGCTTTCCGCGGTGCCGTTCTACCGGGCAAAGGACGTGAAAACCGCACTTGAGGCTATTGCCCAGAGCCATCTTTGCATCTCGTTGCTTTCAGCCATCACAGATAAGTCTGCGTATACAGAGGGTATGATTAGAAATGCCCGACGCCGCTTGGGCTTTCCGAAGCCAGAAACTCGTGGTAGGCAAAGCGGCCGAAGCCCGATCTTGATGAATAAGATCGAAACCGTCATTCAGCGGGAAGGAATGACGAAATATAGAGCCGCAAAGATGCTCGGAATCCCTCGTTCCACATTATATGATTATCTAAAGGGCTCCAGCCAGAGTGAAGATTCTGGAAATGACGAATCATAACTGCTTCACACGACTGCCAAGGAGAAGGCGATGATTGACCAACCCCCAGACGCGAAGGACATGGTAGATGCTCTGTCAATGGCTTTCCAGCTGGCAAACTGGGAAGTTGAGATTCATGCTGCAATTGGGAGTCGTGGGTTCAAACAAGTTTACTTACCCGATTGTGAATTCATGGAGTATTACGAAGAAGTGCCAGAAGATCTCCTTGCTGAAGCGCTTAAGAGCATGTCTCCATGGTTTGAGGGATTGTATGATTCACTCTCCGAACGTGTCTGTCTGCGAGAGGCTTCAGTACTTGGACGTTGGTGGTATTATCTGGAGCCGCTTGATTGCAAGGGGAAGTTATCACCAGTTCTTTGGGTGAAGCGAAATGCTCTGCGAGTAAGCCGGCCTCCTAAATATGTTAAAGAGAGGGCTATCATTCGCTTTTTCATCAATGATCCTACGAGTAGGCTGGAGCCTTGCGAAGAAGAGGGTACTCAATGGTGCGTAGGTGCTTCTGTAGAACATAATCCTTGGTGGTATTGGGATACGCGGCGGGCGAGCGCCTATCTTAGCAGATTATCACCAGTCGATTTACAGCGAGAACTATCCTCTGGTCATCGAGTCATGAAGGCAAGCGAAGAAACGCGTCATCTCTGGAAACGCCGCTGGACTATGCGTCCTATCCAGTACGGCCCTTACGAGGAGCGCACAGGGTCTTTCCCCTTCCCTGAATTGGACGCAATCCCCTTCTACCGCGCACAAGATCAGAAGATTGCATTCGAGACCATAATCAGAAGCCATATCTGCATTACTCCAATAGACGATATCACCGATACAGAATTCGCCTCCTGGAAGATCATAAAACACGCTCGCTCAAAAGGAGGGTTTCCGAGAACGGAGAAGCGAGGCAGACCCCGGAGGGATAGGAAGAAAGTGAAACTCGCAGCATCACTTGTCTACGAAAAGGGCATGACAAAGTATGCAGCCGCGAAGACTCTTGGTATGTCTCGCTCTACGTTTCTGGGCTACTTGAATGATTGGAACAACGGTGGAAAATGTATCGAATGAAAGATTCTTTTATCTCGCTATGTCGGATTAAAAGACTCTAATTCTCGACATCTTGCTTCAGCAGAACGCCGTGCTATGATTATGCGGAAAGTTCCCACTCAAAGAAGAGAATAAGCCGGCCTTTTGGGCCGGAGGAGGAAGAGTAATCCATGGATCGCAGACGGCTGCTGAAGCGGCTTATCGCAGGATCAT
This sequence comes from uncultured Ignavibacteria bacterium, assembly GCA_964345305.1. Classification (GTDB taxonomy): domain Bacteria; phylum Zixibacteria; class MSB-5A5; order MSB-5A5; family SM1-73; genus SM23-73-3. The sequence goes on from CAYFQZ010000265.1 coordinate 3,094, forward strand.
TGCAGAATGTTTCATTCACAGAATTGGTGGGCCTGGCCGAAGGTTTCGGTTTTCGCCAGCAGCGGGTGAGCGGCAGCCACCATATCTTCCACCATCCTGAAATTCCGGAGATGCTCAACCTTCAGGAAGTAAAGGGCCAGGCAAAACCTTATCAAATCAGGCAATTCTTGCGCTTAGTGGAGCGGCACAATCTGAAATTGGAGGATTAGTACCGCTTCAAATTGCTTTCCTATCCTAAAACTCGTAGAATATGGTAGATTATTTCACAGCAAGCGGAGAAGCTCCGGCGATGGCTGACTACCATATTAATATCTTCTATAGTGAAGAAGACGGAGGGTATATCGCCGATATACCTGATTTGGAGGCGTGTTCCGCGTTCGGGGAGACCCCTGAACAGGCCTTGGCCGAGGTGGAACGCGCGAAAAAGGCCTGGTTAGAGGCCGCCCGTGCTGCCGGAAAGCCCATCCCTCAACCCCGCTATCGCCCCGCCATATATCAAACCACTCATTAAGCCCGCTCTTGCTACTGCGGTCCTTCGACCAGAGTTTACCCCTAAGTGTTTACCTCGAGCATCGTCGAGGGGAAAACGAAGGGCTCAGGGAAAGTCTTTGCGCCGCCCCTTGCCGTCAGCCTATTGAGTATCGCCCCCAGCAATTGACGCTGGTGAGGAGTGGTCGTATACTCAAGCCGGAGAGATGGCCGAGTCCGGTTGAAGGCGCACGACTCGAAATCGTGTATCCTGGTTGATAGCCAGGCGGCCTTCTTCCTTTCTCCAGGAAACCCGCATGATTACCGGGTTTGTTACCCCTTCTTCTTCCTCTTTTGCGAGCCTAGAGTTACCTTCTTTTTCGACGAATCAGGCGCCGTTCCTTTTCACTTGGCGGATACTGGCTTCCTTCCCTTTTCGGAAGAAAAGGCCACTTCCTCCTTTCTGCTGTATTCTTTGTGAAGTAACGCGGCCTTCATTCAACCTGGAGTCTCGCCTCACCAGATAGTGCTGCACCCGAACAGTTTACGCTGGCTTGAAGAACGCATCGAGCGCAGCGTTCAAAGCACGTCTTCGCGTTGACCTCCAACTCCGAAACCCAACATTCTTCGAAGCGTTGCTGTTGCCCGACAGCATTTGCTGCCCGGTATTCAAATCATATACTTCTAGCGTCACATGAACGACTGTAGCTTTAGTCCAACCTTTCAAATCTTGAGAGTCACACCTTGCTATGACAAGCCGTGAGCAGTTTAACTGCGAAGCAAGCTTCCTGGAATCCGCCTGCTTTGCAGCCTGTGGCTGCCACTGAGCTACAGCCGCTTGCACTTCAGCGCCAGTAACGACTTCGTCACCGAGCTTCTTGAATCTCTCAGCAAGAACCGATTCTAACTGCGAGGTGCCGTCTGACTCAATTAGCAGTGCTACCCGAAACGGAGTGAACTCCACATCGACTGTCGCTTTCTTGCCCTTTTCTTGTGAATGGAATTTCAAGACTCCTGTTGTGGTCACGTAAAAAGTCCCAGGGACTATATCTTTCTCGCTGTTGACTTTGCGCAAGCGACGCTTGCCTATTGAAATCTTCACGGATTCTTCGCTCCACTTATGCCAACTCTTCCCTGGAAAGACGGTAAACGGCTCTTCGTTCGGTATGTCAAATTCAGCAGTTTTTCTTTTCGGAGGAAGACTCCCTATCTCTGAAAGTAATAAACCCTTAAGCGTCGACACATCCCTTCGCTGAGAGTGCTGGCTGACCAACTCCTGCAACCGATTCACAGGAATTGCGAAATTGAGATTCTGTCCCAAACGCATCTGATGGGAGATAATGCCGACCACCTCTCCTTTCCCGTTGACAAGTGGGCCGCCGCTGTTCCCCGGAGAGGAAGGAGCTGAGTATTGGATTACCTCCGTCTTGTATTCACTCGACTCCCTTATGGCGCTCACAACGCCTTCTGTAATAGTCCCCTCAAGGCCGAGAGGACTGCCAATGGCAACTACTGACTCACCCAAGGCGACAGCAGTTGAATCGCCGAGCGGCAGAGGAGGAACGTCCGTCATTTTCTTGACTTGGAGAACCACCAGGTCTAGCCCTGCGTCGGCAG
>CAYFQZ010000266.1:0-5145 GCA_964345305.1 uncultured Ignavibacteria bacterium
ACGAAAGCTTATCCAGATGCTCTTCGGTCACCTTCTGATTCTTCTCCAGTATCAGCTCACCCTCCAGGACAATTCCCTTCTGCCGGGTGATGGCGTTTAGGGCTCTGGTTTTCCGAACCTCCATCTCCTCTGAATTCAGAATCAGGTTGGGAGCCAGAAACCGGTGGCCGATCTCATACATGGCTTTGACCAGAAGCTGGTCATGCTCGAATTTCACCAGGGCCAGGGAGAGCAGTCTCTCCTTGGCCTTGGATATGTCCAGGAGGTCGTCCCCGGAGGTCGAGATCTCCGTGTCGCCACTGAGGATGAGGGCCTTGCGGTTATCCTGAAACGGCAGGCCCTCCACTTTTTCCACCATTCCAGCCTGGTAGAAATCCTTGAGGATGGTCAACAGGCTGGATCGGAACGTTCCCAGATCGTCGCCGGTGCTGAGAAGAAAGATACCTTCCTCCTCCAGATCGGGAAATACCAGCCTCATTCCCCTGATGCGCGACCCCGGGATCCGGTTGTCCTGATTGATGCTGTCCACTCTCACGAAAAAGGTTCTCACTTCGCCGGCCACAGAATCCCATTTGGCAGGGTCGTAGCTCAGGATCACCGGCAGATTGGACAGGACCACGTTCTTATCCCGCTGAAGTTCCTCCTCGCTTTTCAGAATGGGAAAGGTCAAGGGTGCGACCACTTCCTCCTTGGCCATGCTACCCTCGGCGGGGAGATTCGGAGGCTGGTAGACCGGGGAGACGGGGAAGAGAAACACGATGACGGCCACGGTAACCAGAGCCAAGATTACCCTGAAGCCGTAGACCACGGTTTTCTGCTCGACGTCGGTCGTATCGGAGTTAGGTTTGGGGAAAATCAGTTTTCTTACGCTACTCATCTGTCTTTGATGTCGCCACCATTGCGGAAAAAGTTGGCAGGCTTAGGCGTGATCGTCCTCTTCCGGTGCGCTCCTGTCCTTCTTCGCCCGGGGAGGCGAGTTTTGTCCGCTTTCGTATTTTTCGTATGCTTTGATGATCTTCTGCACCAGGGGATGCCTGACCACGTCCCTGTCCGAAAGGCACACGAACTCGATCCCCTTGACCGCCTCGAGTATCTTCTGAATCTGCACCAGTCCCGAGGCCTTCTTATTATCCAGATCGATCTGGGTGATGTCGCCGGTTACCACCGCCTTGGAGTTTTCCCCCAGGCGGGTGAGAAACATCTTCATCTGCGCCACCGTGGTATTCTGGGCTTCGTCCAGGATAACAAACGAATTGTTCAGAGTCCTTCCTCTCATGAAGGCCAGGGGGACGATCTCGATTACGCCCATCTCCATTAATTTGCGAATCTTCTCCGCCGACAACATGTCGTGAAGGGCGTCATAAACCGGCCTTAGGTAGGGATCCACCTTGGCGCGAATGTCGCCAGGAAGGAACCCTAAAGTCTCTCCGGCCTCGACTGCGGGACGCACCAAGATCACCCTTCCCACCATACGCTTTTTCAGGGCCGATACCGCCATGGCCACGGCCAGATAGGTCTTGCCTGTGCCGGCAGGCCCTATAGAAAAAACTATGTCGTAGGATTCGATCGCCTTTATGTAGTCCCTCTGGCCTATGGTGCGGGGCTTTATCCTCTCGTGGGTGACGATGGAGGTTACGATGGAACCCACCTGAAGGTCGTCGAAAGGCCCGATGCCGTTTTGCTTGACCATGTTGATGGAGTAAAGAACATATCTCTCGGACAGCTTGTGGTCCTTTCTCAGTTGACTGATCAAGTCGCGAAACAGGGCATCCAGAAGACGAATCTCCGTGTCGTCTCCTTCCAGGAATATGGAGTCACCCCGAGCGACGATCTTGGCATCGAACTGGTCTTCGATCAGGCGGAGGTACGAACCTCCCTGTCCGAAAAGCAATCTCTGATCCACGTCCCCGATATCGATAGTTTTTCGTTTCGCCAAAACCCTCTTTCTCGTCCTCCTCGAATCAAACAGCTTGTTCCAGCCTCTTCGGATTCACCGCGTCCCCGTATTCCTCTGCGGAATTCTCGCTAGGTATTACCCTTGGCTATTCGTATTCCCAGTTCTCTCAGTTGCTTCTCGTCCACCTCCGAGGGAGCGCCGTCCATCAGTGAGAGAGCCTGCGTGGTTTTGGGAAATGCTATGACATCTCGGATGGAGTCGCAGCCGGTCATCAGAGCTATTATCCGATCGAGGCCCGGCGCGATGCCCCCGTGCGGCGGCGCCCCATATTCCAAAGCTCTCAGAAGGAAGCCAAACATCCTCTCCGCGCGTTGGTCGTCAATGCCCAGAGCGTTTAAGATTCTCTGCTGGATTTGTCTCTTATGGTTACGAATACCTCCGGAGGCGATCTCCACGCCGTTTAAGACCAGATCATACTGCCGGGCCCTTATCTTGGCCCAGGGATGATCCGGGTGATCCATGGGAAGCGCAGAGGAGAACCCTTCTTCCAGCCTGCCCAGGTCCTCCTCATAGGGCATGGTGACTATGTTGTGCATGGCGTCGTAGCGTCCCTCTTCGGCATTATATTCGAAAAGCGGAAATTCATATACCCACAGAAAATTCCATTTGCTCTTGTCTATCACATCGAACTTCTGCCCTACGTGCAGTCTCAGTTTGCCCAGTGAATTATATACCACATCGGCCTGGTCCGCAACCAAGAATCCGATATCTCCCTCTCCCAGGCCCAGGCCTTTGATCACGGATTCCTGCTCTTCGGGAGTCAGGTACTTCAACACAGAAGATTTCAGGCCGTCGCTCAGCTTGGCGATCCATACAAATCCTTTGGCCCCACCTTCTTTGACCACCGCCTCCAGATTGTCTATCTCCTTACGAGAGAGCTTGCCTCCGCCTTTGAAGTTGATCCCGCAGACTATCCCGCCGTCCTTGATGGTTTGGGAGAACACCTTGAATTGGGAGTCCTTGAGGGCATCGGTCAGCTGTTTGATCTCCACACCGAAGCGAGTATCAGGTTTATCCGAGCCATATCTCTCCATGGCCTGTTTGAATTTGAGTCGAGGAAAAGGAGTCACTATTTCGACGTCCAGGACCTTCTTGAACCCGTAAGCCATCATCGACTCTACCACCGAGAAAACGTCGTCCTCGGTAACGAAGGCCATCTCCATGTCGATCTGAGTGTGCTCCGGCTGACGGTCGGCCCTCAGATCCTCGTCTCTTAAGCAATGGGCTATCTGAAAGTATTTGTCGAAGCCTGAGATCATCAGTATCTGCTTTAGGAGCTGGGGAGATTGCGGGAGAGCGTAGAATCTTCCCGGGTTGACCCGGCTGGGGACGACGAAATCCCTGGCTCCCTCCGGCGTGCTGCGCATCAACAGCGGCGTCTCGATTTCGTAGAAGCCCTGGCTGTCCAGAAAGTCTCTCACCGCCTTGGTGAACTGGTGTCTGATCTTAATCCTGTGTTGAAGCGGCGCGCGGCGCAGATCCAAATACCGGTATTTCAGCTTAAGCTCGTCGCTGGCGTTGGGCTCGTCCACGATCTCGAAAGGAGGAGTTTTCGACTCGTTCAGCACTGTCATCCTGTTAGCCACCACCTCCACCTCTCCGGTGGACATCTCCGGGTTAGCCATCCCGTCCGGTCTTCGGCTCACCTCGCCTTCCACGCTGATGACGAATTCGGCCCTTAGGTGAGACGCTTCGTTCATAGTCTTCTCGTCCAGAAGGTCAGGCTTGAAAACCACCTGTGTTACGCCGTATCTGTCTCTCAAGTCAATGAAAAGCAGCCCTCCGTGATCCCGCCACTTGTGCACCCACCCGTTCAGGATTACGGTTTTACCTGCATCTTCTTTTCTTAATTCTCCGCAAGTTTGAGTTCTTTTGAGACGCTTGAGCACGGTAGAATCTCCAATCTTTCTTTTACAGGTCTGTTTCTCCACCAAGCCAGAAGCATGGCTTGTGGTGCGGGGCTTCGCCCATGTCCCAGCTATGGCTATTCCTGTTCTTGAGTCGGACTGAAAATCTCATATTTGTACGGGAAAGAAAAAGCAAGAAATCCATTCTTTGAAACTATCTTTCTTACGCCAGGACAGAAGTAATTCCGCCAAACCAGCTCGCCTTTTATGTTGAGCATGAACAGTGGATTAGTCTCCGTCTTGACTATCAGATATTCTCCGTCTGCCGAGAACAATAGTTCTTTAACCCTGCCGCTCCACGGAATTCCCTTTTCGAACACGGTTGAGCCATCTTTGGCTCTCATCAGCCGAATACGGCCACCGCCCGCCAAAACCATGTAATCCGCTTTGGGCGAAAAACAGAACGAACCGAAAACAGAAAGCGAAGTATCTTCGAAACTCAGACCGTTTCCTTGCCTATCGTACAAGCCGAAGGTGACGCTGGACAACTCGCTTTGTTCTCCCTTGTTAGATTCTTTATCACCGGCATACGAGTAACCTTTGAAAAAGACATATTCTCCCCCAGGAGAGATGGCGATGTTTCCGCAACGATCCTCATTCACCTTTCTGCGCCATAGTTCGTCGCCGTTCCTGTCGAATAGGATAGCCCACACGTCTGTATTCATAGGACGCAGCCCTGACGCTCTGGTTGCACTTCCTCCAACCAAAACAGCTAGATAATCTCCATCCTCTGAGAAGACTGCCTTACCGCCGGTGCTTTTACCCCAGCCGATATCGCCGAAAATACGAACCGTCTTCATATCACCGTCGGAGCTGCAAAAATCAAGAGCTCCATATTCGAGTCTGGCTCCCACCGCCGACCCGTCTCTGTCCGAGATGAGTAGTCGATATCCTGAAGCGGTTCCTTCGAGGGGACCTTTAAGTCGATAAATCTCCTCTCCTTTGTCATCGCATACTATGTATTCCTCTTCGACGATGTAATCCATATCATCAGACGATTTCGCGGTGTAATCGTGAATCGCCACAAAGTTACCTTTTTTGGACAGAATCGCCTCTCTCCCGAAGCGTTTTTCTGCCTCGCCAGGTCTAGTCACCACCAAGGATTTCCTGGCAAGTATTTCACCGGTTTCGTCGAGAAATTGTATCTCTTTGTCCTCGAGCACAAGCACCTTACAGTAGAGTTGCTCTTTTCCGCCCTTGACCACAGAGCCAAAAGCGATATCTCTTATGAACGCCTCGCAGGTATGCTCTTGCGTCTTCTCAAAGAGAGTCTGGCTATCA
>CAYFQZ010000267.1:0-2330 GCA_964345305.1 uncultured Ignavibacteria bacterium
TCTCTGAGTCGATTCGGTCCAAGATTTCGCCTAAGGCAATGTTTTTCCTCTCCAAAGCTTCTCGCTCAATCTTGAGCTGCTCGGCCGTTTCTATTATCGTCTCCTCCGCCCGCCTGCGCTCGATCAATCCCGCCAGCACATTTGCTACGGCACGTAGGAATTCCTCCTCCTTTTCGTCGCGCTGATGACCTTCCTTCAGGTAGAGAGTAAATACCCCGAGCACCTTCTTGTCAGATGATATGACGGGGACACAGTAGTGACCGTGAGGGATCACTTCCCGATATTGATTCTCGTGACGCTCATCTATAGCGCCGGCGAACTCAATCCCGCCTGATTTTGCTGCGCGGCCGCAAAGGCACCTGCCGAAGGGGACGCGTGCGCACATGGTCTGTAATGGGAGAGACAGCCCTCGTTGGGCCTTCATCACCAACACGTCGGGTTCGTCTTCGACCAAGAAGATGCTCCCCTGCGATTCCAGCGTAAGCCAGGGAATAGAGACGATGCGGCCGATGATTCGCTCTAAAGTCTGTTCCAGCGAGATGTTTTCCAAGGAGATATGTAGCAGTTCATTCAGAATCGACTGGATCTGATAACTTCGCTGGATCTCCTCTTCCGCCCGCTTGCGCTCGGCGACTTCGCATTGACATTGCTCATTTGCCGTTCTCAGCTCAACTGTCCGCTCTTTGACCAGTTCCTCAAGTTGTTCACGGTATCTACCCAGTTCCTCCTCTGCACGTTTGCGTTCGGTGACGTCTCTTATGGTATGAACAAACGCCGTGGCCTCCCCGTTCTGATCCAACACTGGAGAGGCGGTAGCTACGTACTGCCTTCCCCTCAGCATCAACTCCCCGTACCTGGGTTTCCTGGTTCTGATGCTTTCCACACACGGGCAGCCATCAACGGGGTCATTCTGCCCATGCACGATCGCGCAACATACCTTTCCCATTACCTCCTCTGGCTTCTTTCTCACGCACTCACATCCTGCTCTGTTGAGCCGGATAATCTCCAAATCGGGAGATATAAGGGCAACGAAATGAGGAATTGCATCGAATGTCTGCTGCCAGTCTGCGGCAACCCACCGTAACTCCTCCTGTTTCACCTTGTGGTCCCTTGGAGACTTCCCTGCCCGCACGCCTCTATGAGGTGCTTTCGTGGAACTCGACCTTTTCGTTCTTCTCTGGTCCGCTTCCTTCGGTGCCATGGTCCTCGCTTCCTTTCAGAATGAAGTCACCTGTGAGCTACTCATCATCTAAGTATGAGTATATATAATAATTCTACTAAAGCAATACAAAAATACTTCCTCTCCTGCCAGTGGCCATCAGAAGGAGAGTGACAGCTGATTCGCTCCGGGCGAGAGCACACTGTTCCCAGGGCGTATCCAGAAATGAGCAGACGAGACAGGATTTTGTAAGCCTATGTCCCACTGATAAATAGCGAATCCCCGATGATCCGTACGGTCGCTGGTTCTGCGTACTCAGTATGCCACATACATAGTTCCTATACGATTTATTCACGTTGACATTTGAAAGTTTTTGTGTATCATAAAGTTGAGCGGGATAGGCCCGAATAAGCAGGATTTGTGAAGAACGAGTCAGAGCATGAAGTTATTTGACAGACTAGCGAGCTTCGGTTCGATCGCACACTTGTTAACCCTTTAACGAGAGGAGGAGGAGGTGAAAAGATTCCTTTATGTGGCTGTACTTGCCCTGTTTTTTGCGGTTCCGGCTCTCATGGCCGGAGACTACCACTGCGGTTCTGATCTGATCTGTTCCGACTGTCATGTGATGCACTATTCGCAGCAGCATGGCTACAACGCTGATGGCACGGGTTCCTACACTGCCTTAGGTGTCGGAGGCCCATTTGAGTACCTCTTGCGCGACGACATCAACGATATGTGTCTGGCCTGCCACGATGGTGGACCGGACATAGATGTCTTTGAAGGGAACTCGGGGACAGAGGTTCGCCAGGCCGGAGCTTTGAACGAAGGTAACACGACCCCGTACTTCGATGCGACCGGTCACACCTTGGGCTCCACAGACGCGGCGCCGGGTGGCACGTGGTCAGATGCCACCGACGGGCTGTACTGCACACATTGTCATGAACCCCATTGTGATCCAGGAGATGCAAATCCGGACACTTTCACCAGCAATGGTCAGTATCGAAACCTGAGGTCTGATCCGGGCGGAACTTCCAGCAAGTGGGTGCAGTATGCCATCGGGACCAACGACCTGAACGTGCCGGTTTTTGAGCGAGCTGCTAAGGCCTACGACGCCGATAGTGTCGATTTCAACGAGCCGTTGACTGATGGCTCCTATTACGCCGACTGGTGT
>CAYFQZ010000268.1:0-2594 GCA_964345305.1 uncultured Ignavibacteria bacterium
AAAGCTAACCAATGAGAAGAATGTTTTTGGTGTTCTTCATGCACCCCCCGAAGCCAACCTGACCATCAAGACCGTCAACCGAGACCTGGCCGATTTTTTGAGACAACTCACCGAGCCCAGAAGATTGAGCGAGCTTCATCAAATGTTCAATAAAGGGCCCAAAGGGGAAACCGAAAACTTCATAATTCAGCTGGTTCTTGACAGCGTGCTGGAAGTTGAGGTCGACAAAGAATTCGTCTCTGGAGTGGAAGCGGTTAATCGCATCCTTTCGCCGTCGGCGCATTTTGTTGATCATGACGGTGATGATAGCAGGAAGAATCATACCCAGGTTCTTTCGGATAGATCCATCTATTTTGCATTTAACTCCGCTCTTACGCAACCGCTGGATCTGTCATTTCTGCTTTACAATTTCAACCGCATTCCCCTGAGCAGGCGGTGGAAGCGGGCTCTGCCTGATGAAGAGGCCTTGTCCAAATACTTGGATCTTCAGGATGATGGCTCTTGGCCGGGGATGCCGGGATGGGTTAAGCCAAAGCCTATCCGGAAGGACGAAAATGGTCAGCCAAGTATATTTGATTTGTTCTGGAGAGCTTGGAGATTTAAGCAAAAGATACCTTCCGAGGATAAGCCCAGCTATAAGATCTATTTCAGTCCGCTTCCCCAGGATCTTCCGCAAGTTTTCCGCGTGGTGAGGGATGCAGCGGCCTATTCCGACGCGCACTCCATGAAGATCGGGCGAAACCTGTCCGGCATTCTGCGGGCAGACAAGTTCATCGTATACTTCTCTGAGTACCCTCCCGCCTTGGATTTTGCTAAAGGGATGTCAAAAACTCCGGCCTCTCGCCGCTATCAGGGAACCCCTTTCAGCTTTCAGGTGGAGCAAGACAGCCCCTTGGTTTCCCTGGGAGTCGATCCTCCCCGAAAGCTTGGAGATATGAACAGTTGGCGTCTTTACGTTACGAATAAGCTTTCCCTTGCCATCCAGGGTGCCCGGCGGACCGGGGCAGAAGACCCGGCAGAGTACATTCACACTTACATGCGCATGATAGGAATCGACAGTCACAACTGGCGTCCTTTAAGCGACGACTGGAGACTTGAATTCCAAATAGAGGAACAATAAAATGGGCAATCACGACGAAGCCTCAAAGGCCAGCAGCGAAGAATGGAGAAAAACACGGATATGGCGTTTGCCAGAGGATTTAATCATTACTCCGGTCGAAGAGCTGCCGGAAAAAGCACGGAAGCAACTTTTCCCTGACGGCAAGATCCCTGAAGGCCGTTTTGGCATCCAGCGGAAGAGGGTCCGAGCTTTCCCCAAGATCGTCAACAAGGATGTCGTCGACGTGCTGAAAGCCTTCGGAGAAAAAAGTGCAACCTATAATGAAGTCTTAGAACACTTTGTCAGAACAAAAAGTCTGAATCGCGAAGAATTCGATGCCGATCTGCACAAACTGTTCATTACTTTGGCCCGGAGCAGTTTTCTTGTTGAGGGTGCAGGAATCCCCCCGGTCCAACCAAGCTTCAGCGAGGGTGACCGCTGGCTTGGTTACAGGATCAAACAAAGTATATACTGCATGGTGGATTCCGAAATCTACAAGGTCGAACACATACGCACCGGTGAGTTGGGGGCGCTTAAGATCATGCAAAACAGGTTCCCCAATAAAGAAATGAGGGAACACATTGCCCGGCGCTTGAAGCATGAGTTCGAAGTGATGCTCAGTATTGATCATCCGAATGTTGTGAAACTGAGGGAACATGGCATTCACCAGGAACGAACGTACGGAATTCTCGATTGGGTGGACGGACCTCCTGTTCGAGCTTACGCACACAATTCCTCGGCTCCGCCGGACCGAGGCAGACTGATCGATCTTGCAGTTCAATGCCTGGATGCCTTGGGGGCGGTTCACGCAGTGGGTTACCTTCACGGTGACGTGCACACCGGTAATTTCCTTGTTAGGGATGACCGGGTCTGCTTGATCGATTTCGGGCTGGCCCGCCCCATCAAGGTAGAAAAAAGCGAAGAGTCGAAGTATGCCGAAGGCGGGGTCATCACCTATCAGCCGCCCGAATATATGCGCAGGGTGTTGGACAAAAAGCGCGGTCTGTGGAATAGCATCGCCGGAGAGATATATTCCAGCGGAGTCATACTCTTTTCACTGTTTACCAATCGGTATCCCCACAGGTGGAAATTATACCGGGAAGACTACATGAAAAGCATCTTAAATGATGCTCCCTTGAGCTTCAAAGAATGCGGCGCCGCGCCGTGGCCTGAGCTGGAAAGGGTCCTTTGTCGGGCACTGTCGAAGAATCCCGGGGACCGTTTTGCCTCGATAACCGAGTTCCTTCAGGCATTGAAAAATGTGCCGATTCCGCCGTCCCCAGCGTCCGGTACGGCCCAGGACGGCGGACCCAGTTCCTGAATCGAGAAGAGGATCATAATCAATGTCCAGATCGAAATGGATCTCCACAGCGATTGAGGGTCTTGGCGAGCTTGCCAAGTGCTCATTTAGAAACATGTGCCTGATTCATCATCCGCCCTACCGTTCTCTGTACGTGGGGGGAGCAGGGATTGCCTATGCTTTCTGGAAAGCGGC
>CAYFQZ010000269.1:0-3930 GCA_964345305.1 uncultured Ignavibacteria bacterium
GTTGAGTCGGGCCACGAAGAGCAGTGGGCGCGGCTGCCCGCAGAGGTTAACCAGTTGGTCGCCTCACAGACCCGCTTGCTTCGGCTGGCCGCTTTGCTGGCCAGAGTGGGGCTCCTGCGCGTGACCGGTGTTCCTCTGCCCCTGGTCGATTACTTGTCGCCTGAGCTGCAGCCGGCCTACATGGCGGCAATGCTGCGCTCAAGAACGTACGATGCTTTCGTTGCCGAGCTCCAAGCGATTGAGGAAAGCAGCGCACAACTGGCGGCTACCGGGCCACTGGATGATGTGCCATTGGTGGTCGTCTCAGCCCGTCGCAGTTTTGATGCATTTCGATCTCTCGCCCCTGACCTTCCCTTCGAGGAGGCAGATCGGGTCTGGATGGAACTACAAGCCGATCTGGCAACGCTGTCTACCAACAGCACGCATATGATCAGCGAGACGGGCGATCACAACATTAACTTTACCGATCCTGAGATGGTGCTGCGAGCGATTCGCCAAGTGGTGGCGAGTATCAACACCAGAGGGAGCATCCAGGGCCAGGATCGGTTCCCCCGCATCGTTGGCCCAGCGGATCAGGTTGGCCGCCGCCCCATGGGGAGTACGCTTCGGGCTGTAGCCGATCACGCCTCCACGACCAGGTTGGGCGTGGCAGCACCGGCGATGGCGTCCGCAAGGGCTACGGGCACACCCATGCGGTGCAGGATGTCCACCAGATGGGCGGGCACGGGCGTGAAGTCGGCATCAGGCCGGGTCACGTAGACCTGCACCTGGGCGCCGTAGTTGTGCAGGCGCCGGGCGCAGACCAGCGCCCCGCCACCGTTGCCGCCGGTGCCACAAGGGGGTGCGCAGCGAATGCAAATAGTTCGAGTCTACAAGATGTAGGGGTATCTTTGACGCTGGACACAATAAATTGTGGGGTTGCGACTTTTCAAAATTGGGGTTGATGGACGCCAACCCCGCCTCTGCTTGGGTCGACCACTACGAAGGGTGTCAATCGACTTGTCATACACTAGCGGTAGGGCTTTGTGAAACTCTTCCGCTGTGCAAGCCCCCACAAGCGGAATCTATTGAAAGTGGAGGGCAAATGTGGTATTATGAATGCAGGACTTCTTTGAAAACCTGTAGACTCCTGGCAGTAATCGAACTTAAGGGGATGCTGTGAGGGTTACCCCCTGCGAAGGTGGTGGCTTCTTGGGTATATAAACACTATTTGGAGAAATTATGACTTCAGAGAAAACCCCAGTTGAAACCGAATTTGAAAGCATTCAAGTCATCAGGAATCCTTATCTGCAACAGGTAATCTACATATTGCCCTTTGCTATTTCTTTATTTCTACTGATTGATTGGCTTTTAGCTTCAGGTAAGATTGGATTTGCAAAAGACTTGATTCGTTGGTCACTGAGTATCGGTTATATTGTCGAATTTCTACTTGTGAACAGATTGTTTGTCCAGCTACCAGTGGCATTGAAGACAATCTGGGAGAGGGGCTTACTGAATTCCAAAAGTGGTTCATCATCGACAGAAAAGGATTTCTTGAATTATCTTGATAGTCTTGAAACAGCCCTAAATAGCAAAGCCAGTTTACTTAGTGGAATTGTCTTTATTCTCGTTTCACTGATCACGACCTTCCCTTTTGTCATTTGGTTAAGAGGAGGGCCGTTTGAAGCGGAACGTTTCATTATTTTTGAACTTAGCTTTGGTTTTTTATTTGGATTGGTAGCCTGGCGTATCTTCGTTATTGCTTTTTATATCTATAAATTAGGCGGGCAATTTAAGATAAGCATTCTGTCAAACCATCGTGACCGATGTGGGGGGCTAAAACCTTTAGGAGACTTGTGCTTGTCAAATGCCTTCGTTATTCTCGTGCCAATAATAATTCTGTCCGTTTGGCTCATTAGAGGAACTCAGCCGGGGGGTGAACTCTACGAGATAGTCTGGGGAGATAGATTTAGGCTGTGGTTATTAGCACTTGTTGTTATGTCAATCTTTGTTTTCTTTTTACCTTTGTACAACATTCATAAACAAATGGAAAGGGAGTCTCTGGAAATCGAACGTGAGCTTGATGAGTTGAGTGCAAAATCGGAAAAAATTTCGCATAGATTGAGGGTAGATAGTGATACGATTGACCTAGACGACGGCAACAAATTATTGAAAAGGCTTGAGTACTTTAGCAAAATCCAGGAGAGTAATAGAAAAACTCCAAAGTGGCCCTTTGATTTGAATATTATTCTTAAGTTTTCTGTTGCACAGATTGTGCCAGTTTTGAGTCTACTTGGTATCAACGAGCCAATAAGCATCATTATAGAAAACATTAAAGAACTGATACCGTAGTAAAGAATGCAGCGGCTTTGAGCACATCGGGCAGGGGCAGCTCGGCAGCTACCGCCTGGAGGAAGGCTTTGCTGTAGGCCACGTCAGGCAGCCCAGTCCAGGTAGGTACCAGCCTACATCTTGGTGTTACCTTCAATCTCGACCCACCTGCGCTGCAGGGCCCGGGCCAGCCAGTGGCGCTCCATCTGGGTCTCGAAGTGCCTGACCCAAGCGTCGGCCACGGCCTGCTCTTCGTGGGGGAAACGCGGGAGGCAAATGGGATATAATCAACATCTTGACGATCCAGAAAGAGGGAGGCCTGACTCTGGTGTACCCGTTTGACGATTCCAAAATCATCGCCGGCCAGGGTACGGTCGGGTTGGAGATCCTGGAAGAGGTGCCAGAGGTGGACGCCGTGGTCGCCGGTGTGGGTGGGGGTGGGCTGAGCGAGGATGGGGGTGCCGGAGAATGTGGAAGGCTGTGTCGAGCGGCGGTACTTCTCGGAAGTGCACTACCTGGCGTTGGTGTGCGATGACGAGGTGTTGGCGGAGAGACTACGCAGTCGCCCGGCGTGGCGGAGGAGCAGCGCCCCGGAGAAGGTTGAGGAGCAGGTAAGGTTCAACCGCTGGTTCAGAGGGCAAGAAGGGCAAGTGGGACCGGCGATTGAGTTGATAGACACAACGGGGATCTCGGTGGAGGAGACGGCAGAGCAGGTGGCGATGTGGATTCGTACGAAGATTGGTTAGGCCCTGGTGATTGCCCACATGTCTTTCTAGAGATACTTGTTCTTAACGCAAAGACGCTGAGGCGCAAAGACGCTAAGTTTTCTATTGGTTTCTTTGCGCCTTTGCGTCTCTGCGTTAAGAATTTCATAGAAAGTCAATAAATATGGGTAATCACCGATTAGGCCGTGTTGACGTTTGAGTCTTTGCGCCTGAGAACGCCGCAACAAATAACGAAAAGCACCTCTGGGAATGCGCAAATGTCAACACTACGTAGCAACTTCTTGGGAGGTCGAGCGGTTGGAAGATGTGTCGTTCAGAGTTGGATCTTACAAATTCAACTATCGTGTCGCGGCGATTATTGAGCACAATGGGCGATATCTTCTAAGCACTGTCTCGGGTTTAGGGTTCTGGTTCTTGCCAGGTGGCCGGGTGAAGGCAGGGGAATCATCCCTGGACGCCATGGGTCGAGAATTACGGGAGGAGTTGGGTATAGAAAACCAGGTTATGCAGCTTGTGTGGACGGTTGAAAACTTTTTCACCCTGGACGGCGAGGATTTTCACGAAGTGGGTTTTTACTTTAAGGTGTCGCTCCCCCAGAACACCGACTTTTTTGGTGAAGAGTCATTCGTGAGAGATCCGGGTTTAGAGTTTCGGTGGTTTGACCTGGAGGCGATGCAGACGGTTGATTTGCGCCCTCGATTTTTGAAATCAAAGCTGTCTCTAGCCGATCAAGGTTTCAAGCACATTGTTTTCAGAGAGGTAGCGTAAAACGTAAAACGTGATGCGTAAAGGCACATTCGCCAAGAATCATTTGTATCTTCTCAATAATTCGGGGTAGGGGCAGACCTGTGTGTCTGCCCCACGGGCGAACACCCAGGTTCGCCCCTACGTTTTG
>CAYFQZ010000270.1:0-2749 GCA_964345305.1 uncultured Ignavibacteria bacterium
CCCGCATATATAACCGGAAGATTGTAGCCGGTTCCCAGTCTGGGTTTGGGATCGGCAGCGGCAATCAACTCTGCTATCTCAACCACGTGGGTGGTGGTACCTCCGTCGATTCCGCCGGAGAGCAAGATCATGTCCGGCCGCAGATGTCTTATCCTCTGGATCTGCTCGTGGGGAAGCCTCTTATCATTGGACGCGATGACATCCATAACGATGGCGCCTGCCCCCAGCGCCGCTCGTTCCGCAGACTCGGCGGTCATACTCCTCACCACCCCGGCCACCATCATCTGCAGACCGCCGCCGGCTGAGGAGGTGGATATATAGATATCCGTGCCGACACCGTCCCGAGCCGGCGATATGATCTTGCCATTCTCATCCAAAAGCTTTCTGCCGGTCAACTCCTCCACCTCACCCACGGCATTAAGTACTCCCATGGTCACATCCTCGAAAGGTGCCTCCACCGTGGTGGGCGCCTCCCCTCTCACGATCAGCCTGTACTCGTCCCCCTTCCTCTCGATTAAGATCGCCTTGGTGGTGGTGCTGCCGCAGTCGGTAGCCAAGATGATGTTGATGTCTTCAGGTTTCAGGTCTTTCATGTTGCTTTTTCTCCTTAACTTCCGTCACATATTCTGTCTCTATGGTGAGTCAGGACACAAGCCCCGCGTCCTCCGGACCTTTTCGGCCTTCACTCTGCCGGGGTCTCCGCGATTGCATTCCGAGAGCCAACCGGTGCTCTACTCCATCAGGGCCCGCGCTATAACGTCGCCGAACTCCCTGGCTGCCGGCGGACCGCTGGCGGTTATGACCTTGCCGTCCCTCTCCACGTTCTTGCCAGTACACTCGGCTCCTTTGTCCTTCAGTCTACTCTCCTCCGACGCAAAGACGGTCGCCCTTTTGCCGGAGAGAACTCCCGCATTGGCCAGAGTCACCGGCGCGATGCAGATGGCTCCCACGATCTTGTCTTTTGCCACCGCCTGCTTCAACAGCGAGTGAACGGTGGAATCCTCCCAGTATGCGCTCGCCCCGGTACCCCCCACCAGGATGACGGCATCCCAGTCCTGAGGGTTGATGTCGCTGATCAACATGTCCGGCTTGACCTGCGCCCCCAGCATTCCCCTGGAAACCTCCAGAGATCGGCTAGCGACCTTGACCACCGCTCCTTTTTCCGTCAGAACATCCTGCGGCTCAATAAGCTCCTCATCCCTGAAATTCTCAGGCGCGATGATCATCACAATCCTCTTGCCGGCCAGAGTCTTCTCTTCCTTCGCCGTCTCTTCCTTCATAGCCGGAGCTTCTTCAGCTTTTTCCTTACATCCCATAAAAAGGATGGCACCGAGTATCACCATGGCCATGGTCAGAGTAAGCTTACTCATCTTTGCCTCCTGGCAACTGGTCAACCTTCAGTCTACTTTCCGATCAGGATATATCTTAACTTCTCCTTCAAGTTCTTCTCCCTCCACTCCTTTTTCCTCTTGAGCTTTCTTTCCTTCTTCTGTGCCTTCTCCTTCTCCTGCGCTTCGGTATCCAGCTTCTCGATCCTCTGCAGCAATTTCTCGATCGTTCCCCGGTCTTCCATCATGTTCCTGAACTCGTCGTAGTCCTTCCAGGAGAAAACCGCCTGGAACATCGGTTCGAAGAAAGCCATCATCTGGCTGCCGATGTAGTTAAGGGGCTTGACCGATTCCAGGAAGAGGATGGCCGGAACCGACATCTTCCAGTGCACCACCTTCTGAGCGATCCTGGTGAGGATTTCCTCCTGACGCGGGGTCAGCTTCCTCTCCTCCGCCGGACCCTTGGGTCCCATGGAAAACATATCTCTCAGAAAGGTCACTGAAGATCACCTCTTTTGCTCATCAGGAACGCTCTCCTTCCGCCGTATCTTTGATTTTACGAAATCCACCACCTGATCTTTGTTCCGATTGAATCTGACGTAAATGCCCCTGAAATTCTCCAGCCGGGACGGCTTGGGAAAGGGGGAAAGCAAAACCCCGTTCTTGTCAACGTAAAAGGAACGAAACGTGCCCCACTCTCTCTCCCGCCTGGTGAGGAGGTAGTGAATCCTGACCTTCTCTTGATCCAGCTCATAATGGGTGGGCAGAAAGAAGGAAGACAAAGAGACCAGCATGATGACTACCGAGAGACCGGTGAGAAAAACGCTGGAGGTGCTTAGGTACACCACCGACCAGACGACCAGAAGAAACACCACCACCAGGACGGAGACGGAAGCCTTCTTCTTCACCGGATGTGACGACCACTTAAGTACCGTTCCTGCAAGCTCGTTATCACCGGTCAACTTACCAAACCCCCACCTGCCAGGCTCCAGATCGCAACGGCAGGTTTCGATCCAGACCAGCCGTATCCAGGAAACCTTCACTGCTCCCGAGCCTGGGCTTATTTGCTCTGGGGAAACTCTCCGGACGATCTGTACCGTTCCTTTTTCACCGCTTCCATCTCCTTGACCAGTTCCTCGGGCTTGAAGATTTTCTTCCTGACCAGAAGCCTCACCAGGGCCTCTTGAGCCAAGTTGTTGGAAAGGACCAGCTCGTCGAAAGTTACTTCCTTCTCCTTGTCTCCGATTATGACGCGGAGAGCTACCCTTCTGTCTTTATCCTCTGCCACGGTTCTTTTCTCGTTATATTCCGAACCTCGCCCCCAAGCTAAGTATAGCCCAAATTCCGTCTCTTTTCAACAGTTTTTTACCTCAACCTCTCTACCCGTCCCTTTTCCAGCTTATATACGGGAGCGACGACGT
>CAYFQZ010000271.1:0-2885 GCA_964345305.1 uncultured Ignavibacteria bacterium
ACTACGCTGGTCACCAGCTTTAAAACCTCCGTCGATTTCATGCTGGTCACCTCATCAGGTTAGAACCCTCTTGGCAGTGTCATGCCGTCTCTAAAGAATCTGCGCCGAAGTCCAATCGATTTTCGACGGTATTAGCACCACCCTTTATGATCTGATCCTGCCAACTGAGACTCACAGAGCTGCCGTTCAGCCGTCAGTCAAGGACCGTCACGGCGGTGGTAGGAACCTCGGATCGACTAATAGTGAAGAGAGAGGGAATTCTCCCTCTCTCTCGTCCACAAGAATGGCAACACATTCGAGTTCAGAGCCAGCCAGAAAGCATGTCCGGGCGCCGATGAGATCGGCTCACTCCACCATCTTGAAGATCAAACCGGCGATGGTTTTTCTTTCGTCGGGTGAGGCCGCGTCCCACATTTCCTTGAGCAACTCCTCCTCCTTGGTGGCGGGACATACTTTCTCTGACAAGAAGTCTCCCATCTTGACCGACATCTTCTTGATGGTCTCATCCGGGACGCCGAACTTGCGCGCGGCAGAGATGGCTTCGCCCAGACTCTCTCTCCAGGTCTTCCAGTCCTTGAGAAAGTCCATCGCCTGAAGACACTTGTCTCTCTCCATGACCCTACCTCCTGTTATTTTAGGGTTACCCCCGGTTGTTCAAAGTATATCGCCCGGTGAAGATTTTGTCAAGACTTTTGTGATCCTCTTTTCAGATTCGCTAGCCGCGGCTGGGCACAGGAAAACACCAGGGAGACGCTTGACTCCTCGCTGTCCGTGGATTTACCCCCCAGGACACAAGCCGGGACTCAGCGCAGGACAATGATACTCTTAGCATCGCCCCCAAGGTAGGAGCGAGACGACGCTCGGCCCCGTTCGGATCAGGCTGAACCGCACGCAAACCCGAGACTAGCTAGCCCCGCCCCGTAAAGGCCTTCAGAGTGTGTATAATGGTCTGAAATTTCGGATTAGAGAAACGGACTCCGAAGCGAGGCGGAGAGGAAAGATCCAGAGTTCTTACGGTTTGATCTTCTTGAGCTCCTTGAGGAGAGACTTAAGCACCTCCTCGCGATTTTCCTTGGTCACCTCTATGATGCTGACGTCGTCGCGCGACTTGATCTTCTGGGCGAAAGGATGACGCGCCAGAGTGATGGTTCCCAGTACGGGATTGTCCGCATCCAGTGCCTTCTCCACCACCGCCTGAAATTGAGGGGAAAGAAGCTCCATTTTCCCGATCTCATCGATGACGATGAGCTTCTTCTCCATCAAACACATCTCGATTTCTTTCACGCCTATTCGGTTGAGGGTGTAAACGCCCACACCATACTGTCCCACCTTGTATCTGCTTTTGAAATCCCGGTGGGCCAACACTCCTTTGAAGCCGGAGAGAGTGGCGACGGCAAACCCCATCCGCATGTCGTTCTCTCTGATCTCTTCGGTATAGAATCCCCCCGCCGGGAGCTTCAGCTTGTCAAGGACTTTCCTTATTAGCGTTGTCTTGCCGACCCCTGGATGACCCGTCAAAAGAATATTCATGCTTGCACCTTAGAAAGGCAGAGATATATCCACTTCCCTTCCTCAGTAAGATTGCGAATTCGGGCGAGAATGTCAAATAGGCATTTCACCTGATTTGAGTTAAGCCCAACTTGAATTCGGTGGGCACGCTCCCCAGGTTAGCTTGAGAAAAATGTTGTAGCACTCATCGGTATCATTCCTAGATTACGAGCTTCTGCGGAACGAGAGCTACTTCAGTAGAAGGAGCTTGCTGTTGTCTATCTGCCCCCCAACTCTTAGTCGACAGAAGTAAACGCCACTCGGCAATTCCCTCCCATCATCATCCCTTCCATCCCAGATGATCTCGAATTCGCCCATCTGTCTGTCCACATCCACCAGAGTTCGGACCCTCTGTCCGAGCACGTTGTAGACCACCAAACTCACCCGGGCGGAGGCTCTCCTTGCGTTGGGACTGATGAAGTACTTGATGGTCGTGGTTGGATTGAAGGGGTTGGGATAGTTCTGGTGAAGACCAAAAGCAGCAGGCAAAGTTTCGCTTTCTGAATCTTCTTCTACCGCCGTTTCGGTGTAGTCCGTTCGGTTGAAGAAGACGCTAAACCCCAAGCCGGGTATTCGATTATCTCTCCAGACCGCCAAAAGGTGCGAGTTCCAGGTACCGATATGGGGAGAGTCCTGAAGGGCGTCCCCTTCGTCCGTATTGACCCGCTGGTTCACATCCTGCGGGACGCCATGCAAGAAAACCTGAGAATAGATGTCAGAGCCCGCCTGTCGACGGTCAGTCCATACTGTTACCAGGTAGCCATCGTCGGTAAGCCTGGCTTTGGAATTGGTCGGGGAGGCTGCCGGATCGTCCACCACCATGATATTGGTGTCCGTGGGGGTGCCGGAGCTGTCATATCTCTGGGCATACAGGACATTGGAAGACGGACCGGGTTCGGTCCAGGTTACGGCGAATTCGCCGATGTGATTTACGTCCAGATCTGCGTTGTACTGCACCGGGCTGGGTCTATCACTGTGTACCGCAAAATTGGCCCCGATTTTGGCGCCATCCGGGGCCAGTCTCTGGAGATACACCCGATCCTCTCCGTCTCTGCTGTCGTGCCAGGCCACTACAAACTTGCCAGCGCTATCTGCCGCCACGGCAGGTGAAAGATGATTCACCAAGGCTGCATCGTCGTTTACTCTTAAACAGGTGTCCAAAGGGAGGCCGTCGGATGAGAACAGTCTGGCGTAAACGTCCATGGCGCCTCCGGTGGTGGAAGACCAGACCACCAGAAAGTCACCTTCCCTTGACATCTCGCAGCGGGGCGCAGTGCTGCTGATCATATTGGAGCAATTCACCCTTACGTTTTCTCCGTTTGGACTGCCGGAGTCGT
>CAYFQZ010000272.1:0-4391 GCA_964345305.1 uncultured Ignavibacteria bacterium
AGTAGGAGATATCTGCCGCCATCCACAAGGACCCTTCGAATCTCAGACAGTGTCCCTTTGAGCCGGCTCTCTTCCCCGAAAAGCTTAACCTCGTGAAGCATTTGAGACGTCACGGCAACGTCGAAATACCGGTCCGGTAGTTCGAGCCTGTCCGCTCGACAAATCACCACGTTTGCCTTGGGGCAGGCTTGTTTAAGATCCTGAAGTCGATCAGGGCTTTCGTCCGCACCCCAGAGTTCGGATATGTAGTCCTGAGCCATACCCAGAAACTGACCCCAACCACAGCCGATATCAACAAAACGTTGGCATGAACCAACGTTTTCCAACAACAGGGAGCATTTTACCTGGGAATCTTTCCTCGCAAGAACTTCTCTTTCCTGCAGGCACTTCGCCTCATCTTTCTTATATATGGGTTCGTGATGAATATTCATCGCTCTTACCTTACGCTATTCCCCGTCGGGTCAGGGGACCCGACGGGCACGAAAACTGACCCTTTCACGTGCTCTGCTCTTCGGTCAGTCTTGCAGGTCGACCATCTCAAAGCATGGTAGACAGCTCCTTTTGTCAAGTGGACCCTCGGCCATGCCCGGCCTCCGAGGCCTTCTATACCTATGAACGAAGCTCAGCCAGTTCATGGACGTTGCCAAATGGGTCCCTAAACGCTGCAAACACGCCGGCAGGGAAATTCTGTGGTGTTTCGTGGATGAGTTCGACCCCTTTTGCTCTTAACTCCTCCATGCTTGCACTTAAATCAGGCGTCTGAATGCAAACCAGAGTCTGTGCGACGCTGGGGTAGTCTATGCGCGCGGGCTTGTCTGCTTTATGCAGAATCAGACGACACCCTTCGTGAACTAAATCCACGGCCACTGGATAATGATAATGCTCTTTCGAAACCTCAAATCCTAAAGTTTTACAGTACCACTCGACAGCTTGATCCATGTCACTCACATTGATTTGGATAATACAAACCTTTGGCATTCTTAGCACCTTTATTGTTTTGTGCTTGCCAGGTCCCCTAGCCTGCCAGGCTTCTACCAGTCGGATTATGAGACCCAAATGTTCAGAGAACTTCCTCTCTTTACAGTTTTCCAAAGACCTTGACTATCCACCTGTGCAAAGAGTGTGGGAATCTCACCGGTTCCAAGTAAAGCAGAGGGCAGGCGTGGTGTATTAGTTCAATCTTACCTTCTTTTGCCAAATTGATCGCATCGTCGCATTTGGAGCCGGGATAAAGCCAGACTTTTTTAATTCCCGAATCGATGCACTCTCGAATCGCTCTTTTTGCCCCATCCGGACCGGCTATAATAATTACTCCATCCAATGGATCGATGATTTCACTTATGATGTTATGGCACTGCTGATCCTCAAATAGATCCAACCTTTGATTCACCGGGAAAACTTTGTAGCCTCTCTTACGCAACTCCTTGAAAACCGTATTGCCGAATTTCCCTTTCTTATCAGATACGCCCACGACCGCATAGTTTTTGCCTGCCCAGAAGTGTGCTTTTGAGTCTTTCATTTCAGCCTCGGTATCCAATTCCCCAGGGCACGAGACGGATCAGAAAGATCAGGGGGGACCTTTGAAAAAGTGATCTTTGCTAAGCTGGAAGCCCCGCCTGCGTCGCTCTTTCTTTTTGCTTTGCCAACCTACCACTTGTCTTTGCTTGCTGAGAGCTTTGCTTTCAAGAGTTCATTGACCAGTTTGGGATTGGCTCTCCCTTTTGTCTTTTTCATCACCTGTCCCACAAAGAAACCAAAGAGCTTTTCCCTTCCGGCAAGGTACATTTTAACGTTCTTCCGGTTCTGTGTCAATACCTGATCAACGATTCGGCTCAATTCCTCTTTGTCGGAAATCTGTGTCAATCCTCTCTTGCCGACGATCTGTGAGGCCGATTTCCCGGTCTCTGCCATCTTAAGGAATATGTCCTTTGCCATCTTGACGCTGATAGTACCTGCGTCGACCTTTGTCAGCAGGCCTGCCAGATTCTCAGGATCGACCGGGAATTTTCCAATCTCGATCTTTCTCTCGTTTAGCTCCTGCAGAACCTGGCCCATGACCCAGTTGCTCACCGTCTTGGGATGAGGGTGGTGTTTCACGCATTCCTCATAGTAGTCCGCCAGTTTCCTGGAAGACGTCATGATCTGGGCATCATACTCGGGAATCTTGTATTGGCTGACGAGCCTCCGTCTTTTCTGGTGCGGAAGCTCGGGAAGGCTCTTCTTGGCTTTTTCTATCCATTCTGCGGAGACTGTCAGCGGAACCAGATCCGGTTCGGGGAAGTACCTGTAATCCGGCGACTCTTCCTTTGTTCTCATTATGGATACGGTCTGCTTTTTCTCATCCCACAGCAGGGTCTCTTTTCCCACGGCCCCGCCTTGCTCCAGGATCTCAATCTGCCTTTTGATCTCATGACTTAAAGCTTTCTCCACCGCCCGAAAGGAGTTCAGGTTCTTCACTTCGGTGTTGACGCCATATTGCCTGTCTGCTTTGGCCCTGACCGACACATTGGCGTCGCACCTGAGGGCGCCCTCCTCCATGTTTCCGCTGCATATGCCCAGATACCGTACCAATTGTCTGAATTTGTCAAGATAAAGATGAGCTTCATGCGGCGAGGAAATATCCGGCTCGGTGACGACCTCCACCAGCGGAACGCCGCATCTGTTTAAGTCCACCGAGGTTTCGCGCTCTGACTCATCTTCTGGATGAATGGACTTCCCGGCGTCCTCCTCCAGGTGAATGCGTCTGAGCCTGATTCTTTTATTTCCCGAGTCGGTTTCGATTTCGATTGACCCTCCCGTTGCTAACGGTTTCTCATACTGGGAGATTTGGTATCCCTTGGGCAAATCCGGATAAAAGTAGTTCTTGCGGGCGAAGATGCTTTCGGATTGAACGTTGGCACCGACCGCCAGAGCCACCTTTATGGCGTACTCAACTGCCATCTTATTCAGGACCGGCAGGGCACCGGGCAAGCCCAGGCATACCGGGCAGGTCTGGCTGTTGGGTGGACTGCCGAATTCGGTGGAACAGCCACAGAATATCTTGGATTTGGCCAGAAGCTGAGCATGGACTTCCAGTCCAATTGTGCTTTCATATTCCATCTTCCAACATTCCCCCCTCACTCCCGCTTCCGGTGCGAACCATCCGGTTCACACCTCTGGCGGGATCTTCGACCTGAGCCTCTCCCCAAGGGGAAGCGGATTCTCCCTCCCTTGTCCGCCTGAGGCGGATCCGCCTACGGCGGAATGGGAGGGATTAAGGGAGGGTGAAAAATTTCTGTGCCCGGCAGGTCCCCTAACCTGGCAGGTCCAGGCATGCCGGGTCAGGAGACCCGACGAGCACAAATCCCTCTTCCCATGGTAAGAGGAAACTTGCTCCTTCGACTCACTCCGCCGGAGCCGGTTGTGGACGCAGCTTCTTTATTTCCAAATAGGCCAGCGTCCACAAGGAGTCTATGTAGGTTCCCCACATAGCGGAGACAATGCCTATGTATATCAGCCCGAAGATGGCTCCCAACAAAATCCCCAGCAGAAGATTGAAGGCGGCTAAAGTCACAAATGGAGCAGCCAGAAGCAGGCCCACTCCGACAAATCCAATCATGTAGGCGACTGTGCTGCCGATGCTGATCAGCGTCACCACCAGGGAGGGTCCCAGGTTGCCTTTCAAAAGCTCCCATCCGCCTGCTATCGAGTCGAACACTCCCTTACCTTCTATAACGCAGGTTCTGGTAGCATACAGGCCGGTCAGAATTATGGCAACGATCAAGACCAGGAAGATCGGCAGAAGAACGAGTCCGGTAAGCAGGCCCAGAGCCTTGGCGGCGAAAATCGCGGCTATGAAAGGTCCAAGGGTTACTGCCGCCGCGCCGAGGCTGAGGATTATGACCAAGATGCTGATGCCGAGAATTCTCCAGAAGTTGCCCACTCCGGCATCCCAGCCTTCACGCAAGCTGGGATTCTCACCAGACTGGATCTTCCAAACGCAATGAACCATTCCACCCTGGGATATGATATACATGATCAGAAACACGAGGAAAAGCAGCAATCCGACCCCGATCAAAATGAGGAGCGCTCCCAGCAGCACGCCGCCGAAGCAGTCACCCATGTTTACTCTGAACTTCTCAGGCAGGTTTCCCAACCAGGTTCCTCCGCCCGAACCGAACTCCAGGAAGAACCCAAATATCCAGAGATATTTGAACCTCCACATTATGTCCAAAGCCTTTCTTACTATTCCACCATAATCCATAAGAGCTCCTTGTCTAAAGATCTCGTTCTAAAGTATGAATCTATTCTTGATCTTCGCCTGACCGCCTCAGTTCCTGTCCGAAAGTCCTGCGGACATTTCGGACCTACATCAGTTTCGCTTCAGATTCTGCTCCAGGGCATAGGCGACA
>CAYFQZ010000273.1:0-3076 GCA_964345305.1 uncultured Ignavibacteria bacterium
GTCACCGGACCCACGGGCACCTATGATTACGTTATCATCACCCTGCCTCTGCTGGAAGCGTCCGTAACGCCGCTGGTGACCTGGGAAACTCAAAAGGGTAGGAACGTAAACGTGGTCACCACCTCGTGGATCAGTGCCAACTACACCGGTTACGATCTTGCCGAGAAGATGAGAAACTTCCTCAGAGACAAATACCCATCGGAGCAGTGGGGCATTGAGGACGTCCTGCTGGTCGGTGATTATGACGACGTCCCCATGCGCCGCTGCTGGCAGGATGTGGGATACGGAAAGCCGGAGACGGATTACTACTACGCGGAACTCTCTCAGCCCGACAATATGTCCTGGGATGCCAACGTCAACCGTCAGTGGGGTGAAAATTCTGATCCGATCGACTTTTACGTCGAGGTCAACGTGGGCAGAATCCCCTGGAGTATAGCTTCAACGGTTCAGCATATTTGTGAGAAATCAGCGGCATACGAACAGAACAACAATCCCTTTTTCAAGAAAAACATGCTGCTTCTGGGAGCCTTCTTCTGGCCCGATACGGACAATGCGGTGCTTATGGAGACCAAGATCAACCAACCCTGGATGACCGATTGGACCTTCACCCGGATGTACGAGCAGGGCTACTCCACTTATCTCATGGATTACAATCTGACTTATGCCAACGTGCGCTCTGTCTGGGGCAACGGTCAGTATTCTTTCGTCAACTGGGCCGGCCACGGCTCACCCTACTCGTCTCATATCTACTACTCCACCGGTGAGGGTTTTGCCAGAACGTCCACCTGTCCATTCCTCAACGACAACTATCCGTCCATCGTCTTCGCCGATGCCTGCAGTAACTCTGACACTGACTACGATAACATCGGGCAGGAGATGCTGAAGCAGGGCGCGGTCGGCTTCTTGGGTGCCACCAAAGTGGCATACGGTACGGGCAACTGGAATGATCCCGGTGACGGTTCCAGCCAGTCATTCGACTACTACTTCACCACCCGCGTCACCTCGCAGAACTACACCCAGGGCGAGGCTCATCAATGGTCCTTAAGATACATGTACACTCACGGACTGTGGTATCAGGTGAGGTACGAGATGTTCGAGTGGGGAGCGTTCTGGGGCAACCCTGCTCTGGGGATGGCGCCTGTTCAGACCTACATCTGCGGCGACGCCAACGGTGATGACTTGATAGACGTGGCGGACGCCGTCTACCTACTCAACTATCTCTATAAGAGCGGTCCAGCTCCTGATCCACTCGCCGCGGGGGACGCAAACGGCGATGACCTGATTGATGTCGCCGACCCGGTTTATTTGCTGAACTATCTCTACAAGGAGGGTCCAGCGCCAGGCTGCTGAGCACTGCGACATCAGCCTCGGAATGCATTCGGCCTCAGCTTCTCAGGAAGTTGGGGCCTTTCTTTTTCCCATCGCCGGTGACATGATCCGGGTTTAAGGCTTCCCGGTCAACACGCCGCATTCCCTCCGCCTGGAGGAGACAGGGGTTGATGCTGAACCTATACGGCGGCTGTGAACAAGATCCTCACCCATCCCCTCCTACCCGTGGTGATCTCTGTCGAACCTGTCAGGCGAAGGGGGGAACAAAAAGACGTATCACCAAGCGTTGTTATTATCCCCCCAAGAAAATGATGCTTGACTTTTCCTGACTCTGAATTATAATTAAGTTGTGCTGGACGTTTGACTTGCAGGCGATCTGCTCTTCCCCTGACCCGAAAGGAGGAAAAAGTGAGAGTGGCTAACGTAGGAAGGCACGCCGCGGTGGCGGTTCTTCTGGCAACGATACTGCTGGCAGGTGGTGTCACACGTGCTGATGATGGAGCGATCAGCATAACCATACCTGTTGGCGCATACACGGTTGAAGCGGCCCCGGATGGAGAGAAGATCAGGGTTGAGGGCTTCGGTCGTCTTCTGACTCCGGGAAAGCCGAACTTGCCGTCGAAGATCTTTGCCATTGCAGTCCCCCCTGGAGCGAAGGTCACAGAGGTTACCTTTAATGCTGGTAAGGGTATTGTGCTCCCCGGAATCTATCACGTGACTCCTGCGCCTCTACCAAGAGTAATAGGCCAGGAAGATCCTCTTACTTATGAACGACACAGAAGAATGTATGAGGAGAACTTTAACTCAGTTTACCGAAGCGATCAACCATATCCGGCTTCGGTCGGAGAGGTTGTCCGCACCGCCGGTTACAGAAAATACAACTTGGTGGATGTGAGGGTTACCCCGTTTGCCTATCGTCCTCTTTCCGGTCAATTGACCTATTATCCCGAAGTCACCGTCCGCGTAGGCTATGCGTTTCCGAAAGGCTTTTCAGCGGCAGATATCATAATTGACAACCTGGTGCGGAAAGAACGGGTAGCGGAGGAGATCATCCTCAACTACGGCCAGGCCCAAAGCTGGTATCCCAGCGTTAAGGACGACGAAGCCGACTACGACTTCGTTATCATCACCCTTGACGCCTTGACCTCGTCCGTGGCCCCGCTGGCAAGCTGGGAGGACGACAAGGGCAGAAGCGTGAACGTGGTCACCACCTCTTGGATAGCGTCCAATTACGGCGGCTACGATCTTGCCGAAAAGATGAGAAACTTCCTCAGGGACAAATATCCCTCAGAAGAATGGGGCATAGAGGATGTGTTATTGGTTGGGGACTACGATGACGTGCCCATGCGCCGCACGGCGCAGGATATTGGGGACGGGGAGCCGGAGACGGACTACTACTATGCAGAGCTTTCTCTGCCGGATAGCCAATCCTGGGATGCGGATCAGGATCACCGCTGGGGTGAGAGCTCCGACCCGATAGATTTCTATACCGAGGTGAATGTCGGAAGAATCCCTTGGAGTGACCCGGCGACTGTTCAACACATCTGCGAGAAGTCTGTGGCCTACGAGCAAAACGACGACCCCGCCTTCAAGAGAAACATTCTGCTTTTGGGTGCCTTCTTCTGGGACGACACCGACTGTGCCGTCCTCATGGAAGCCAAGGTGGATCAGCCCTGGATGTCGGACTGGACTATGACTCGCATGTACGAACGCTTCTCCACCTACCCCATGGATCACCAACTGAGGT
>CAYFQZ010000274.1:0-2401 GCA_964345305.1 uncultured Ignavibacteria bacterium
GGCCAGTCATATTCAAGACGGGCCGATTTTGCCGAGCCAGTGATTCCTTGCATTTTCTTGCCAAAGGTGCCCGCCAATTTTTTGGCAAAGAATTCCGCAAGAGGCAGTATCGTTTCACGCCGTTCCACAAGCAGCGGAAGCCTGATCGGAAAAACGTTTAGCCGATAGAAGAGATCCTCCCTGAAACGGCCGGACGAGACCTCCGCTTTTAGGTCTTTGTTCGTTGCCGATATAACCCGGACATCAACAGATATCGATTTCATTCCTCCTACCCGTTCAAACTCCCGTTCTTGCAGCACTCTGAGAAGCTTCACCTGGACGGAAGGGGGGACCTCTCCGATTTCGTCCAGGAATACTGTGCCGTTGTCGGCCAGTTCGAATCTTCCTTTTCGTGTGGCCACGGCCCCGGTGAATGCCCCCCGTTCATGTCCGAAGAACTCACTTTCCAAAAGTGTTTCTGCCAGGACCGCGCAATGAACTGCTATAAATGGTTTCTCTTGTCGGGGGCTCAACTGATGAATCACCCGGGCCACGAGTTCCTTTCCTGTTCCGCTGGGTCCGCTGATGAGTACCGTTGCAAGAGTGGGGGCGACTTCCTGAACCATTCGGTATACCTGTTGCATTTTTTTCCCCAGAAAGATCATCTCCACTGGAGGAAATTGCCTTCCCAGTTCTTCGGCAAGAAGGGAAATGGTTTGTTCTGCTTCGGCTTCACGTAAAACGCGCCCGATGACGTGGCGAAGCTCATCCGGGTTGTGGAAGGGCTTGGTCAAATAGTCAGAGGCTCCCGCTTTCATCGCCTCGACGGCGTTTCCGATGGACCCGAACGCAGTAATGACGATCCACTTGGTGTCAGGTTTTGCCTTCCCCCCCTCCCGCATCAAATCGAGTCCGGACAGATCAGGCATTCGCAAGTCGGTAATCACCAGGTCAAAATCTGTGGCTAAAAGCTTGGCCAGCCCTTCCTTCCCGTTTCCGGCCTCCCCTGCATGGTGTCCTTTTTCCCTCAGAATAGTGGAAAGGAAGGAGCGCATCAATGCATCATCATCCACAATGAGTATGGATTTAGCCATGTTAGGCTTCCCCTGTTTTTGGAAGCTGGATGGTCAGGACAGCCCCAATTCTTTCCCGCCGGTTGGCAAGATTGATTCTGCCTCCCATGCCCTCCACAACTTTCTTTGAATATGCCAGACCCAGACCCGTACCCTCCGTCTTTGTGGTGTGAAAGGGGGTAAATAGGCGAGGGATCTCTTCTGCGGGAATTCCCGGGCCAGTATCCTCGATCCGGATTGTAACCCATCTCCCATCGGGATACACCGAGATTCTTATACTCCCATCATCTTTCATGGCCTGGATGGCGTTGCGAATCCCGTTCAAAAGAGCTCGATTCAATTTCTCTCTGTCGCCCATAGCCCGTGTCCCTTGCTTTGCGTCCAGTTCCACTGTCCCCCTCCAATAAGGAACCGCGGAACTGATCGCTTCCTGAACCAGGCGTACGGGGTCTAAGACTTCGATGTGATAGGCTTCCTCCCGGGAAAAGAGCAGGAGATCACTGACCAGGAATTCAATGCGTTCAACTCCACGGAGCACAACCGAAAGCCCTGCTTTCTTGGGGTCCGGTCCCTCGAGCTTCTCATTCACCCATTGGACATAACCTTTAATGCTCCCCAGGGCATTGCGGATCTCGTGCGCGAGTACGGCCGTCATCTGGCCGATGAAAGCCAACTGATTCTGTCGTTCCAACTCCTCCTGCAGCCTCAGATGGCGGGTAAATACCCGCTCAAACATGATTCCGACCGTCCACAAAAGCAGCAATATACCGCCCACGGTCCACCACATCCTGCGCGCACCGGTAACAATGCGGTCCGCAGGTATAGTGTGGAGAACAAGGCGAAGTAATTCGGCAGTGCCGTCAGGGTGGTGTAGGATATAGTTAAACTCGTATGCCGGCAATCCAGTTCCAAGCTTGATCCTTCGGCCTGAGGCCGTTCCGGATGGCCACTCTTGATTGCTCCCCCCTGCAAGATAAGATCCAACCAGGCGCGGGTTCGTGTGGAACAGGACCTTGCCGTCTTTTCCGGCAATCAACGCATAGGCCACTACCCGATCGGAGAAAATTCCCCGGATCTTTTCACCGCCTACGTCCCCGCTTGCACGCAGAGCACTTTCCGCAGAAGAGGATAGAGCCAAAGCCGTGCTCTCCAGAGCTTGTGTAGCCTGGATTTGGGCAGAATGGGAGTTCTGGGCTGTTGTATAGAGTATGGCGGCAGAGGAAATGAGCAAAAATATAGCAAGACTGACTCTGAGGACAGTGGGAAGATAGGGCCGCTTCGATTTTCCAGATACATTCCGCATTGCACTATAGTATCTCCAATTATCGTGACCGCCCACGCACTTCGCA
>CAYFQZ010000275.1:0-1671 GCA_964345305.1 uncultured Ignavibacteria bacterium
CCATCGCAGGTGACCAACTACGGAACCTTCGGCATATCCTGGCTGAATTCCGGTATTGACGAGATACCGAAATACGGGTCCTCGGACAACTATCTGGGCACCTTCAAGGATCAGAACAACGTGTTTTTGATCTCCTGGGCCATGAAGAACGAGTGGCAGGAGAGAATGTTCTCATTCGGTTTCACCTTCAAGGTGGTCAGCATGGACATCGATGACTGGAACGAGACCGGGGTAGGCGGAGATGCAGGCATAAAGCTCCTGGTCGATCCGAGGGTGGCTTTAGGTCTGATGGTCCAGGACATCGGCACCAAGGTGGATAACGTGACCGTTCCCACCACCATCAGGTTTGGGCTGGCCATGTATCCGTTGGGAGAGGATCGCTCTCTGTGCGTGCCCATTGATTATGCCAAGACCAAGCACCGAGACGACGAGACCTTCCACATAGGCGCTGAGTATGTCTGGGAGTTTGCCCAGAACTGGTCCGGTGCGTTTATGGCTGGTCTGAACGATGGGGAGTTCGCCATCGGAATGGGCCTTAAGGTCTCCAAGCTTCGATTCGACTACGCCTACGTGACCGAGAACGAAGAATTCCTGCACGAGAACCATCGCATCTCATTCACGGCGGACTTCTAAGTATATTTTCCTTAAGGCAAACGCTGGGAAAAATCTAAAAGCCCCCCGCCTTTCGGCGGGGGGCTTTTGATTTACCGTGTTAGCGCGAGACCAAATCAGCCAGGAGCATCTTGAATGTTCGGCGGGAAGGTTATGTTGTGCTTTTTCATTCGGTATCGGAGCTTTGCCTCGTCGATGTTCAGAATCCGGGCGGCCTGAGTCTTCACACCGTTAGCCTTGGCCAGGGCCCTGATTATCTCTTCTTTTTCCAAGTCGGCCAGGCGCTTGGGCAGGGACGGCTCGCCTGAGGGGGATCTTCCGTTTTCAAACCTATTTGTGTCCAGAAGCTCAAATGGGATTCTGTTTTGGCCCCTGGCGGAGATCATCAATCTCCTTATCTCGTTGTCCAGCTGTCGCACGTTTCCGGGCCAATGGTAACTTAGGAAAAAGTCCATTATCTTGGGATCGAGCACGGGAATTCCGGCATCTGCGCTCTGCCCCATAACCTCAGCGGCGTATTTTCTTACGAAGCGCTCCACCAGCAGAGGGATGTCTCCGTTCCGCTCTCTCAGCGGAGGCAACTTGAATCTCATCACGTTCAAACGATAAAACAGATCGCTGCGGAATCTTCCCTCCTCCACCAGCAGATCCAAATCCTGGTTGGTGGCGGCTATTATCCTGAAGTCGACCTTTCTGGGTTTCACCTCTCCTATGCGCACGATCTCCTTTTCCTCTATGGCTCTCAGGAGTTTGACCTGAGTAGGAAGAGGAACCTCGGCGATCTCGTCGAGGAATACGGTTCCTCTGTCGCCTTCGTGCAAAAGCCCGTTTTTGTCGGACACCGCTCCGGTGAAAGAGCCCTTCTTGTGGCCGAAAAGCTCGCTTTCGAAAAGGGACTCTGGCAGGGCGGCACAGGTGACCACGACGTACCTGTTGTGTTTCCGATTGCTGGCGTCGTGGATGGCCTTTGCCAGAAGGTCCTTTCCGGTCCCGGTCTCGCCCTCCAGCAGGATGGTCACGTCCAGATCCTTCACCTGCCGGGCATTCTCCAGTATCTCC
>CAYFQZ010000276.1:0-11871 GCA_964345305.1 uncultured Ignavibacteria bacterium
GACCATGGCGGTGGAGCTACAGAGAAGAGGCAAGGATGCTAAAGAGGGGTTCAGGTATCGGCTCGCACTGGACCTCACGCTCAAGGCCAGGGAAAAGGCCTATGAGGCGATAGGCTTCACCAGAAAGGACGAGGAAAACGAGCACGTCGTGGTCAGGGCAATCGAGAGAACGGATCAGATAATGGACAGGGCGAAAGAGGCGGCTGCGGATCTGGACCGAAAAAGGGCTCGCTCCCTTCTGGAAATGACCATTGGCAGTCAGCAAAAGGCCAAGGAGTTCTTCAGAGAACACAGGCTAAAGATGGCGCTGAAGTTCACCCTGAAGGCCAGGGAGAACGCCAGGAGGCTCATAGAGCTAGCTGGCAACGGGAAGCGAGCGGGCCAGCTGGCCGAAAAAGAGCTGCAGAGGGCTTATGAACTGATCGAAAAATCCTCAGTGATCATGAATCGCAGTCAAAATCAAGCCGCCGAAGAGTTGCTCGGACAGGCAAGGAGCCTGCAGGCAGAAGCACGGGATTTGGCGAACCAGGAGGCCTTTTCGCGATCGATGGAAATGTCCCAACAGGCCAGGCAGATGGCGGAGAAGGCCCTGAAGCTCGCGGAGAAGGACATTGCGCCGGAAATGGCGGAAGAAGCCATCCGGCAAAACGAGAAACTTATCCAGACGGGAGAGGAAGAGATGAAAGCCCCCGCGGTTTCGGAGGCCGTCAGAATCTTCGAGCAAGGGCTGTCTCACCAAGACATGGCCAGAAAGCACCTTCAGGAAGGTAGGTACAGGGCCGCTCTGGCCGAGGCCAAGGTGGCAAACAGATTACTCAGCGATGCCCTGGAGATGATTCGAGAAGGCAGCCTGTGATTTCCACGGTCCATCTTCGAGAGAAAGCGCTGGGCCCCACGCGAGTCTCTCTGATCACCACGCACATGATATGAATCAGAAAACCTTCATCGTCGCGCTCGCCCTCATCTTCTCCCTGACTCAGTCCAAGACCTTTGCTCAGGAAGGATCCGCCTTCAGGTTCTCCTTCGGATTGGGGTACGACAACATCTCGGAGAGGTACTATCTCGTCCATTAAGATACAATAGGCGTGCCGTCCGAATCGCTCGAGGCTCTTAGAGGAGCGACCGAGGAGATCGAGGAGCAGAAGGTCCTTCTGAAACTTGATCTGAACAAGAGTCTTGCCGATGACTCTCGGTTCCTGATCCAAAACAGGTTCTCCCTGAGCAGCCTGTACGTGAGAGATATCTTGAGACTTGAATGGCAAACCGACTGGCTTACTCTGGCCGATGAGGCGGAACTGAGAACCATTCGGGACAAGGACAAGGTTACCTATCAGAGTGACTTCTTCACCAACAGCCTTGACGTCAAACTGAGAGCCAGCCCATCGCGCGGGACGTCCCTGACGCTCAGAAACGACCTGGAATACACTGAATACAAGGACAAGTCGCCCTATGCCTACGACTACTACTTGAACAGAACCACGCTGGAGCTG
Organism: uncultured Ignavibacteria bacterium; assembly: GCA_964345305.1. Lineage (GTDB taxonomy): Bacteria > Zixibacteria > MSB-5A5 > MSB-5A5 > SM1-73 > SM23-73-3. The sequence goes on from CAYFQZ010000276.1 coordinate 1,491, forward strand.
GACAGAGATGTATCTGAAGATGGTTTTTTTCGACTTTCATACCAATTTTCGAAAAGGAGCGTTCCAGACTCGGCCAGTATCAACTATGCCGGGCATTTTGTGGACCTTTCCTTCGATAAGTACTTCGGCTGGGAGACCCTGCTGCAGGTCGAGAATGAACTAGAGCGAAAAACATTCAACAAACCTCAAGGACAGGACAATTTCTGGCAGAATAGGTTCACCTTGGCCCTGAACAGAAGGATAAGGGAGCGAATCAAGCTCCTGTTCCGCAATGAATTCGAGGTCTTGGGCTACGACGACGAGGATGAAATCAACTTCGGTTAGCTGGAATACCAGTTCTCGGGTCTTGTGCAATTCGAACTGCAAGACGGCTTGGTGATCGCGGGAGGACCCGAGTGGACGAGCTTCTTCTCACTCAGAAGTACTTACCGGGACTACAATTACAGGCAGCCGTCGTGGATCGCATCTTTGGACCTGATGCGTGCTGTCAGCTTTTGGACCAGCGTCGAGGATAAGTTTGGAAAAAGAGACTACCGATCCGACGATAACCCTTTCTACACAGACTATCTTTTCAATCAGCTTACCCTTTTTCTCACTGCCGACCTCAACCCTCGCATGGACTTCAACCTCATGCTCTCCGTGGATTCTGAATGGCATGACTCCAGGCAAGATGATCTCACCGTATTTCTCATATCCAGCGAATTGACATACCGTTTCTGAACAGCATTGCCCAAAACCTTAGCGCCGCCATCTTTCTTCACGAATGTCCAGGTGCTCCTCAAACGTTCGTGATCGTTCCCTCTTCCTTGGAAAGTGAATGCGACGGTCAGGTTCACGCGGCCGGGACCCCAATCTTCAGACCTCCGGAGCCTCCCAATAAACCGAGTGACAGAATGGAAGCGGAAGCTTGCGAGATTCCGTGAAGGAAAAAAATCGGGTTCCCGTTGCAGGAAACCCGACCCAGTGGAAGAAAGGAGTGAAAAAATGAAGAAACTAATGTCGATCGTCGTATTCTCTTTCGTCTTCTTTTCTTTATACGCCCGGCCGGCTGCCAAGGTTCCAAAAAAGATGTTTTTTCAAGAAAATCGGTGTTGTCTCAGCTCGCCCTGACCTAATGTGAATTGCGGCCGGATGGCTGCCACGGCTCAACGGTACTCCGGTAGGAAACTGAAATGTCCGAATCCGTTCACTGCAGAGGCGTAGACAGCAGAGACTTGAACCGTTTGGAGAGAGCATCCACCTTTTGCTCCATCCCGAAGTCCGACAAGTACTTCAGTCTGAGGTCGAGCATAAGGGGGTACCTTTTCAGATTGAAAAGCGTGCGATCGTCCTTGAATACGGCCTGGTCAAACAAGCCTCGAAGTTCAAGCTCCGGAAAATCATAAGGGTAGTATTTCAGGCTGTCCTTGAGAGAAAAGACCAATCCCTCGGGTACCCTCAGATAAGCTCTGCCGACCTTGGGTCCTCCTATCAGATCATCATAGAGCGGTCTGCTCGCGAAGTTACTTCTCAGGAAGCTGTTGAACATGTTAATGTATGCCCTTTCGATCACACCGGCATCGAAGGGCTGGCCCTTCTCGAAGGGCTCCACCTCCTTGAGAAATCTCTCTACGGCACCCTCAGATCTGGCGTAAAGATTGCCGTAATTCTGTTTCACATAGTCAAAGTACCAGGTGCGCCGGCAGAGCTCGGTGTCCAAGTAGCTGACGTCGGGCCGCTTCAGTTCCACGTACCTGAGGTAGAGCCAGGGAGAGTAATGGTCCCACACGTTGGTCAGGATGATCGCGTCCTTCTTCACCGACCTCATCAAGTTGGATGCAAGATCGTAAGCCAAGAAGTTTCTGCTGCGATCCGCCTGACGGTAGTTCTTCTTCAGCAAGACAAGAGGAAGCAGGATAAACGCGATCACGATCAAATAGGAGGCCCTTTTGCCTATTGACCAGCTATTGACCAGCTCGAAGATGAAATGAAGGCCGACACCCAGGAGGACCGCATTTGCCAGAAACGAACCCAAAAAGTAAGGATCGATGTCAGGTATGCCGTAATTGATCCCGTAAAGGACATTGGCCAAAAACAGAATCACAAGGAACCATAGCGTCTTGCGGTCACGGACAAAAAGCCTCCATAAGCCCAGAACAGATAGGGGCAGAAGGTAAAACGGAAACTGCTCGAAGTAGAGTCCGATGAAATTTCCGAGATTCCTGGTGAGTTCATCAGCCGACCCGGCGAACATCCATACCTGGTATTGCCAGCCGGTCACGTGCCTTTTGAAAGTCGACCAGGTCTCCGGATTGCCCCAGTCGATGACCGGGTTTTGCGCGGACCTGATGGGAAGAGAAAGATAGATAGACAGTCCCAGAAGGAAAAGGGTCAAAAGTCCGACCAGTCGTCTCCGTCTCAAAAGGGTCCTTCCATGGACGCTTGTCAGAATGAATATAAGCGCAGGGAGAAGCAGCACCGCGGACATGTGGTTGCCGAAGCTCAAGGCATAGACGAACACCAACAGATAAAGAGCCGGCTCCGCCACCCTGCTCCGGGCGTTCAGCCATATCAGAACCAACAGGATAATCAGAGCGTAGAGCAAAACGTTTAGCGAATATACCTCGTTGGAGGTGGCCTGGGACCAGAGGGTGGGCGTGAAGGAGAAAATCAACGAAGCTATCAGAGCAGCCCCGATTCGGAGGTTGAAGTCTTCCCCTTTTCTTTTCGAGAAACCCTGCACTGCGGTCAGGATCACGAAGAAGAGGGTGGCGTTGGTGATACACGCGAAAACAAGGGACATCAAGCTCACCCTGAAGATGGTATCGCCAACGGGAAGGAGGCAGAACGCCCTTCCCAGCACGGTGTAAAGCGGATAGCCGGTAGGATGGGCTATGCCCAGACTCCGGCAAACCACGGCCAGCTCCCCGGAGTCGATGAATTGAACCGCAGAACCGAGAGTAGACAGATAGGTGACAAGATTAATCGCAACAAGACAAGCACAGCCGAGAACGGCCTTACGCTGGTATGACATCTAAGTTCGGTCTAGACTTCCAGAGGACGCGAAAGTGGCGCTGCATTGAGGTCTCAGCCTGGCTTACTCAGACTGCCCATCACGCGCAATGTCTGGCTTCGCGGATTCTTGACCAGGACCTGACTTTAGTCAGGACCTGGTCTGACCCGCAATCAAAGCCTTCACCTTGGTACGCTATGCGGATGCGGTCGCTTCGGGGGAAGATTAAAATGGCAGATCGTCGTCTTCGGCCTTGGTCTCCTCCATCACGGCCTCGTCAGGTTCGGCGGGGCCCTCTTCCGTCGGCTCGCCCCTTCTGCCCAGCATCCGCACGGTCTGAGCAACTATCTCCGTTACCCACCGTTTGTTGCCGTCGCGGTCATCGTACGACCGGGTTTGAATCCTGCCCTCCACGTACACCGGACTGCCCTTCTTCAGGTATTCGTTGCAGACCTCGGCCTGCCTTCTGAAGGCCACGATATTATGCCAGTCGGTCCTCTCCTGGAACTGCCCATTCTTGTCTTTCCATCGGGCGCCGGTTGCCAGCGGGAACTTCACCACCGGCTCGCCGCTGGGCAGATAGCGCAGCTCCGGGTCCTTCCCCAGATTTCCGATGAGGATAACCTTGTTTACTCCGATCATATGCCACCTCCGCAAATTCGTATTTCGGGCTGACGTTTTCCGCTAAGATAGCCCGCCGTCGCTTTCTTGTCAACTCCTAAATTTCTGCAATTTTCTGTTGCCAAGAAGACCGGCTTGTCGTATTTTCCCACTAATTCCACATGGGAACGTGCGCATGTCCTACCTGGATCTGAACACAGAGAAGGTTTCAAAAAGGTTGGTGGCTTTCATAAGAGATTTCTGCCTCAAATCCGGTTTCAAGAGGGTAGTGCTCGGGCTTTCCGGAGGGCTGGATTCCGCCGTGGTAGCCTACCTGGCCTGTCAGGCTCTGGGGAGCAAGAACGTTCTGGCCTTAATTCTTCCCTACAAGGACAGCAACCCCCAGGCAATCCGGCAGGCACGGGCAATCGCCGGGAGGCTGAAGATCAGTAGCAAGCTCATCGACATCACACCCATGGTGGACGCTTATTACCGTCGCCATCCGGACAGAAGCCGGGTGCGAAGGGGGAACAAGCTTGCCAGAGAGCGGATGTCCATACTCTACGACTTCTCCGCCAGGGAAAAGGCCCTGGTCATCGGCACAGGCAACAAGACCGAGATTCTTCTGGGGTACTGCACCCTGCACGGTGATGCGGCTTACGCCTTCAATCCCATCGGTGATCTGTACAAATCCCAGGTGCGACTTCTGGCAAAACAACTGGGGGTTCCCAAGACAATCATAGACCGACCGCCCAGCGCTGATCTGTGGAAAGGGCAGACGGACGAGAAGGAGCTGGGAGTGACTTACGATCAAGTGGACCGGCTCCTGTATTATCTGGTGGACAGGAAATATACTCCTTCCAGGCTGCGAAACCTGGGATTCAGGTCCCAGTTCGTCAAAAGGGTCGTAGACATCATGAAAAGGAATGAGTTCAAAAGAAGACCCCCAAAGATTGCGGCAATCGACTATCAGAAATTCAGAATGTGAGTGAAGCCTTGCGATCTGACTTGTGTCGTGGACGCGGCAAGGAGAATTCAAAGGTTAGCTCAGAGAGACTGAGTCGATGAAGATCCTACTGATAAATCCACCGGCCGGAAGCATTTACGCTTTCCTGCGGCTGAAGACCCCGCCTCTTGGTATAGCTTACACAGCGGCCGCACTGCGCCAGGCAGGACACGAAGTTAGCATAGCCGACCTCAATATCGAACCGATCGGTTATGAGACTCTGCCCTACCCCGACTTCGACGTCGTGGGCATATCCGTGGACACCATGCGCTATCCCGTTGCCCTGAAGATAGCCGGGGCAGCCAAACGTAACGGAAAGACGGTGATAGCCGGCGGGCAGCACGTTACCTTTTTCGACTCCGAGGCACTGTCAACCGGTCTCATCGATTTCATAGTCAGGGGAGAAGGCGAACGGACCGCAATCGATCTGATGCAGCACATCGAGGAGGGCAATTCTTTCGACGAGGTCAAGGGAATCTCGTTTGTGTCTGACGAGGAGGTGGTTCGCACTGCCGAGCGACCTCTGATCCAGGACCTCGACTCTCTTCCTTTTCCCGCCCGGGACCTTCTGCCTCTCAGCCGCTACACCACCACCTTAGGCGGGCGGGCTATGGCCGCGGCCCTAACCTCCAGGGGTTGCCCGTTCAACTGCGATTTCTGCGCCTGTTCCCAGTTTTTCGGCAGGAGCTGGCGCACGCGTTCGCTGGAGAGCGTGATAGAGGAACTCGAATTCCTGCAAGATGCATATGGGTACCGGGCGGTTGCGTTCTTCGACGATAACTTCACCCTCAAACCCAAGAGGATGCTGGAATTCTCCGAGGAGATCTTGCGAAGGAAATGGGACATATACTGGTGGGCATTCTCCCGGGTGGACTCGGTGGTCAAGCATGAGGATGTGGTCAAGCTGATGGCACGGGCGGGGTTGCGACAAGTCTTCGTGGGATTCGAGAGCGGAAGCCAGGAGGTTCTGGACCAATTCGGGAAAGATCTGGACGTGGATAAGGCCTTCAGGGCCGTAGAGATTTTAAGGAAATACAGAATCAGCGTGTGGGCAAGCTTCATCATCGGCGCTCTGAACGAAACCAAGAGAATGATAAAACAGACTATAAGATTCGCCAACAAGCTCAACCCCGACTTCACTCAGTTCGGCATCCTGACGCCTTATCCGGGAACCGCACTTTATGACAAGGTGAAAGACCGACTGTTGACCACCAACTGGAGGAAGTTCTGGGGCGGCGATCCGGTGATAAAGCTCGACAAACTGTCGTCCAGCCAGCTAAAGAAACTGTTCTGGAGAGCTCACCTCTCCTTTTATGCTCGACCAAAGAGACTGTTTTCGGTGGTTCTGCCTTTTTTCCTGAACACCTCGAAAGACAGCCGGAAAAGAAACCGAATTCTAGTGAAGCGCGATTTCGAGCACAGATAGGAAGACTCTTTCCCCTGCGTGAAAATCATGGAGTTGTGCTCTGGCTCTCCGCCGTGGGCGGATATCTTGTGCCAGACGCACGGACGCCGTAGAGACCTACAGGGGTCCGTATGGAGTCTCCGACATCCAGCCAGACGGGAAACGAACAATGAATAAAAGGGAGGTTTCTATGATCAGAACAGCCGTGATTTTAATTCTATCAGCACAGATAAGCTTATGTTATACGGCACCCTAAAGGACCAATAGGGGGTGAAGATCAGGTGAATGACTCAGGAAGCAAGAACCCGACGGTCACTACTATCCGACGGATCGCAAGAATTCTGAGTATCATAAGCGTAGCGCTTCTATTGATTATGGTTATTCCACAACTGTTTTCCCCACAACAATCGAAGCCACTTACGTTTGGTGAGACAGTCGGACTGTTCTTTTTCCCTTTCGGCGTAATCATAGGTTTGATTGCCGCTTGGAAGTGGGAGGGACTGGGAGGAATCATTGCGGTCGGCAGCGTAATCTGCTTTCATTTGACAATGCTAATAACCGGTGGAAGCCCTGATTTAAATCCGTTCATTGAGGGTCTGGCTGTCCCGGGAGTTTTGTTTCTGGTCTGCTGGTTCTTATCTCGCGCCCGGTTGGAGACAAAAGAAGCTGATTGATTTCCGAATGAACACAGCCTACGAGCGTCTTGCAGTGTAATTTGGCTTTGTAATGCAACGGCAATGGTCTCAATATCCCCGGTAAAATGAGGGGGGAGAATTATCGAAGCCAATGGGCATCGGCATTTCCGTCAGGATGAATCCCGATGCCGACGCATCGGACACAAGCTTATGCTAGGCGGCGCCACTGTAATCACACCGGTCACCTAGCAGCCATTTCAGGCCCAAAACGAAAGGACCGTACGAAGTGAAACAGGAGATCCAGGATTTGATTGAGAGGTTGGATAAAAACAACATTCCGGCCTCCTATGTGAGCACCGGCAGGGAGGCTTTCGAGAAGGTCATGTCGATGATACCTGAGGGAAGCGTGGTCGGATTCGGTGACTCGCTTACACTAAAGCAAATAGGTATGGTGGATGCGCTGACGAAAGGCAATTACACTTTTCTGAACCCCTGGAAACCCGGGACCAGTGTCGAAGAGAACGTCAGACTGAAGAGGCAGGCTCTGACTTCGGATGTGTTTGTGACCGGCACGAATGCGTTGACATTGGATGGCAAAATCGTTAACGTGGATGGACACGGGAACCGAGTGGCAGCCATGCTCTTTGGTCCAGGCAAGGTCATCATAGTGGTAGGGGTCAATAAGATCGTGGAGAACCTTGAGCAAGCACTGGAGAAGATCAAAAACAAGACTGCTCCGTTGAATGTGAAGCGTCACCCAAATTTCGATCCAATGCCGCCATGCGGGATAACAGGCGTATGTAGTGACTGCTCCTCACCGTGGAGGATCTGTAATAAGACGGTCATAATAGAGAGGCAATACGACAATAACAAGTACAAGCCGATCATAACCGTGGTAATAGCCGGCGAGGAACTGGGAATCTAGCTTATCGCTGCTTCTAGTCGACGTACGGCTTCACCACTCGCTGCAGTCGCCGTTTCAAGTCGCGCCGCTCGCTCAAGACGGCTGGGCTCCTGTAAGTGAGAGGATACATGTGAACAACAACAATGCAATGAACGTCGCCCGATTTAATGGGCTCCGTCATTTCCTAATGCCGACGCATCAAAATGAGCCTTAACCTATGAGAAAATCCGAGAAATTTGAAGCTGAAAGCCCTGCATCTGACGCGGACACAGGTGTGGAGCTTGGTGCTCTTTACCTGGTGAGCACACCCATAGGGAATCTGGAGGATATCACACTGAGGGCTCTAAGGGTGCTCAAGGAGGTGGACCTGGTGGCGGCGGAAGATACCCGCCGCACCGGCATGCTTTTGAAACATTACCACCTCAAGAAGAGTCTAACAAGTTATCATGATTTCAACAAGAAGAGCAAGGCTCCTCTCTTGATAGAGCAGTTGAAAGCGGGTAAGTCCGTGGCGGTCACCTCCGACGCCGGAACTCCAGGCGTCTCCGATCCGGCATACTATCTGGTTCAACTGGCGATTCACAACGACATCAAGGTGGTGCCGATTCCCGGAGCCTCCGCTTTTCTATCTGGCCTGGTGGTCTCCGGGCTTCCCACGGATAGGTTCGTATTCGAGGGATTCCTGGCGGTCAAGGCGGGAAAGAGAAGAAAGCAACTGGAGAGGTTGCGAGAAGAAGAACGTACGATTATATTGTACGAATCTCCGCACCGCTTCGGCAAGACGCTTCACGATATGGCGGAGATTCTGGGAGACCGAAGGCTGGTGGTGGCAAGAGAGCTGACGAAGAAGTTCGAAGAGATAGTGAGAGGTACGCCAGGGGAGATAAAAGAGTCCCTTGGCGAAAGGAAGATCAAAGGTGAGCTGGTGATCTTGGTTGAGGGTCGGAGGAGGAAGCCTGGGAAATAGCGTCTTTCAGCCAACGCGATAGCAATGGCGCAAAACGAGCAAGGCAAATATCTCCTGGTGGACAAGGCCACTTTTGTTTACATGGCGGTCCTGAGCCTTGTAATTCTCATCTTCCACGCCAATCTGGACAACTGGTTCAGCTTCATACTTTTTAACCTCGGCGTATGCGCCGCGATCGTCCTTGTCGCCAACGGGTTGAACAATCGAGCGAGCCGGTGGATAATGTTCTTCCGTCACTGGTACCCTCTGCTGTTCTTCGTCCTGCTCTATGAGGAGACCAGGTACTTGATCCACCTGGTCTTTCCCCACTCCTTCGATCCCCTGGTGAACCGGTTCGAGCTGGCCCTCTTCGGCATCTATCCCACCGTGTGGCTGCAGGAATTTGTCAGCCTAGGCTTAAGCGAATACATGATGTTCTCCTACTCCTTCTATTACCTCCTGCTGCTGGTACTGGGTGCGGGTCTCTACTTCGGCAAGAAGACCAGGGAGTTCGACGAGCTCCTGTTCACCTCGGCGGTGGCCTACTATTTCTCCTATCTGTGCTTTGTCCTTTTTCCGGTGGAAGGCCCCAGGTTCGCTCTGGCGCATGCTTATCAGATTCAGATCAACGGCGGATTCTTCACCTCGCTGGCCCAGGGTCTGATCGATACGGCTGGAATACAGGGTGCGGCCATGCCCAGTTCTCACGTGGCGGTGGCGCTGGTGGCGGTGGTGTATGCCAGAAGACACCACCGCCTTCTGTACTTTCTGCTTTCGCCTCTAGTTGCGAGTCTCTTCGTCTCCACAGTTTACGGCCGCTTCCATTATGTTTCCGACGCGGCGGCCGGCATTCTGGTAGGGGCAGCAAGCATCCTCTTGTGTGACAGATTGGTAGCAAGAAAGGCTGCTTTGGCAAGACCGAGACCGGCCCGCAAGGAATTTTCGCTTGACTTGGCCAGATCGGACTGATATTATATCACTTGAGCACGAGAGACCGGATTCTCAAGCCCTAAATGAGCGGAAATCCATGAGCATGGTGGAGCTGAAACTTCTGAACAAACATTGGGTTACCGGGTTCGAGGCGGTCATACGACCGGTGGCCAGATTCCTGATTGACATGCGTGTGCATCCCCACGTCATCACCTTGGCCGGTCTGGCCATCAGCATACTGGCCTTCAACTTCTTTCGAGTGGGTCGCTTTTTCTGGGGCGGGCTGATGGTGGTGCTGGCCGGAGTGTGCGACGTGCTGGACGGCAGGCTTGCCCGTGAGACCAACCGCATGTCGAAATTCGGCGCCCTCATGGATTCCACCATCGACAGGTATTCCGAAGTTCTGCTGTTTCTGGGGCTGGCCGTTTTCTTTCACCGGACGCACAGCCATATAATCTACCTGATAATCCTGGCCATTGCCGGCTCCTTCATGGTCAGCTACACCCGAGCTAGGGCCGAGGGGTTGGGAATCGATTGCAAGGTGGGGCTGATGCAAAGGCCGGAAAGAATGACCTACCTGGCCATAGGAACCCTGTTGGGATCCATTTTCATCAGGCTGGGCCTGGCCAATACGGGGATATACATTGTGATCGCCACCATCTGGTTCATCACCATCTTCGCCAACATAACGGTGATACAGAGGGTGATTTACATTCGAAACGAACTTAAGAAACTCGAGACATAAGTACTCAGATCTCGACAAGGACAGGCTTCGGGCGAGCCTTGAGCAGGTGGCAATGCAAAAGGAGATCGTATGGATAAGGTCAGGGTAGCCATAATCGGCGTGGGCAACTGTGCTTCCTCCTTCGTCCAGGGGGTGGAGTATTACAAGAAGGCCAAGGAGAAAGATTTCGTTCCTGGCCTGATGCACGTCAACCTGGGCGGATACCATATACGGGATAT
>CAYFQZ010000277.1:0-3135 GCA_964345305.1 uncultured Ignavibacteria bacterium
TTAGCGGTGCCCTGTAACCCGGAATCCGCTATACCGGGGTCGAATTCCCACCTGAGGTTCTTTTGTCTTCTGGTGGGAGGTTGGGTGTGTGACGTTGAAGATCAGGTCCTGCGCAACCCGAGCTCACCGAACCCCGCCAGGACCGGAAGGTAGCAACGGTAGGTGAATACTTGAGTGTGCCGCGGGATAGCCTGGTTGGAGTCGGCTGCCCAGGATCTCTCAGACGGCAGGGATCGAGGGTGGGTGCACGGGAAATTCCGCTGAAGGCGGAACGGTTCCTAATTCACGGTTCGCAGTTCATGGTCCTGTGAGTGAAGGCAGATGCGAGGAGGGTGGAGCAGATGACATATCTGGTGATGGCGCGAAAATATAGACCGCAGACTTTTGAAGAGGTGGTGGGGCAATCTCACGTCACCACCACATTGAAACATGCCATCCAGGCCAACCGTATCTCTCATGCCTACCTGTTCACCGGTCCCAGGGGCACCGGAAAGACCACGGTAGCGAGGATTCTGGCAAAAGCTCTCAACTGCAAGGAGGGACCTACTCCAGACCCGTGTAATCGATGTGATTCGTGCAAGGAGATCACCATCGGGAGAAGCCTGGACGTGGTGGAGATAGATGGGGCCTCTAATAACAGTGTGGACGACATAAGAACTTTGAGAGAAAACATCCGCTACGTTCCCACCCAGCAGAAATACAAGCTCTACATCATCGACGAGGTGCATATGCTCTCGGACTCCGCCTTCAACGCGCTTCTGAAGACGCTGGAGGAGCCGCCGGCACATGCCATCTTCGTCTTCGCCACCACGGAACCCCACAAGGTTCCCCAGACCGTGCTGTCCCGGTGCCAGCGGTTCGACTTCCGCAGGATAGCCACCTCTGATCTGGTTGAGACCATCCAGACGATCGCCAAAAAGGAGAACGTGGAGATAGTAGAGGAAGCTTCTTATGTTCTGGCTCGAAGGGCGGACGGAAGCTTGAGAGACGTCCTCTCACTTTTGGATCAGGTGATAGCCTACGGTGGCGAGGCTGGGTCGGGCCAGCAGGGAAAGACGATCGTTACGCCTGATCTGGTCGGGGAGACTCTGGGTCTGGTGGATCAAGACAAGCTGTTTGAGATAACCGACGCCGTGGCACAAAAAGACACGGCCAAGGGGATTTCCATTCTGAATCAACTGATCGACTCCGGCGCGGATCTGCCGGAGTTCGTCAACAGCTTGATTCAGCACCTGAGGAACCTTCTGATCAGCAAGATCGCCGGGAGCTCGACCGTCCTGTTCGACCTCTCTGACGATTATATCCGAAAATACAAGGAAAAGGGCTCCGGATTTTCCGAGACTGATCTTCTGCGAATGATAAAGGCGGTTGCCGATCTTAACCAAAACCTGAGGCGAACTTCCGACCCCCGGATACTTCTGGAGATGACCTTGATGAAGCTGTTCAAGATGGAATCCTCAGTCAGTCTGGAGGAAGTCCTGAAGAAGCTCGATCTGCTTGAAGGCTGCCAGCCCAGATCCAGCGACTTAAAGCAAGTCAGGAAGCAGCAGAGTACTTCCGCACGCCGGCCCGCCTCCAGTTCGCAAGACCAATCGTCCAAAGCAGAGGCGGCATCTGTGTCAGCTTCTGAAGACCAGGAATCCCCGCCCGTAGCCAGGCCGCTCTCAGTGGAGGAGATACAAGCCGGCTGGAACCAGGTTCTGGGAAGGATTAAGAAAAAGAAATTGTCTCTTTGGAGCCTGCTCAAGGACGGAGAGGTTACCGGCTTGGCGGACGATATGCTTACGGTAGAGTTTCACAATGGAAGGAATTTCCACAAGAAGCTGGCGGAGAGGAAGGAGAACTTCAATTTGATCCAGAAGGTTCTGGGTGACGTGTTTGATCAATCCCTGAGATTGAAGTTTGAGCTGAACCAGGAAAAGATGACCTCTTCGGTAGAGCCTGGGAATTCCAAAGCGCCAGAGGGCGAGGCAGCGAAAGATCCTTTGGTGAAAAACATCATGGACGCTTTCGAGGGGGAGATCATCTGAGCAAAACCATTTGGCAGACCGGGTCGATTGAATGCTTGCCAAAAAGGAGAAGAAAATGGTGAAGGGTTTTGGCAACATAATGAAGCAGATGCAGAGGATACAGCAGGAGATGGAGAAAATTCAGGAGGAGCTGGCCAACAAGACGGTTGAGGGAACGGCGGGCGGAGGCATGGTCAAGGTGGTGGCCAACGGAAAGCAGGAGATTCTGGAGGTGAAGATCGATCCCGAGGTTGTCAACAAGGACGACGTGGAGATGCTAGAGGATCTGATCGTAGCCGCGGTGAACCAGGCCAGGGAAAAGGCGGCCGAGATGCAGGCAGAAGATATGGCCAAGCTCACCGGGGGCTTGAAAATTCCGGGTTTGCCGTTCTGAGATTGTTTAAGCAGCATTTCGACTGTGGCGTTTTAAGAGAAGAGGGTACGACCATGCATTATTCCCACCGCAGGAAGAAATCTGGCCCAGACCAAGAACAGAGTCAGGCGACCGTCTACGTATTCGTCGGATCTTCTCAGGGTGTTATTGACGAGGTTGAAGTCCACCGGTCCTTGACAGGCGCGAAGCGGGCATTCCATCGGTTTACGGGAGTGTCCTACGATGCCCTGCAGAAAGCACTAGCGCGGAGCCCCGAGTTGAGTGCCGCTAGCATACTTGGCGACAAGTTGGGTGATTGCGAGATCTTTGAAACTTCGTTGAGCTGAGAAGGATGTCTAACACAGCAAAGCAGAAATTCATTGAGAGGTTGGCAGCACGGTATGGACCTCTAAAGAAGGTCCAGGCGGGAAACTCTGTCTTTCAGACGAGCGATGGCACCCACTTCTACGTCCGTTATTCGAAGATTCATGAAAATGAGAAGTGTTTTTTTGGCCTGGAACGAAAGGTGATGCTCGGTCTGAAGAAGGGCGGAGGACATGTTTGTTTCGTCTGTGAGAGACCCGACCAAACCTATACCATTCCATTCAAGGAATTCCTTCCTTTGGTCGCGGGCAGCAAGACCGCCTATGATGATAGCTACAAGATGCAGCTCTATATCGAGGAGGATGGAGCGTGGCTTTGCTTGCCTAGAAAAGGCCGACACGAAATCTCGAGGTACTTGAATCAGTTTCC